>NZ_LOMM01000006.1:77682-86634 GCF_001605945.1 Enterobacter sp. SENG-6 | reverse complement strand
AACGTTCGTTTGGGAGAAGCGGCAAAAATGGAGGCGGCCACCGCACAGATCGGTGCTAATGGATGGCTATATATTCCCGTTACTGGCGGCAAAAAAATGCTGCTGCAGTGGGGGCTTTTAACCGGTGCGAGTAATTATTCTTTTAAATTCCCAATTGCATTTCCCGTCGGTGGTTTATGCCTGGTTGCTATGGCCCATACAACTGATTCCGCTGATGTGAGCATGGTAACTATGACTAATGGATTTATCAGGGATAAAACCAGCGCGTTTGCTTTGTGCGCCAGAACAGTGAACGGCGTGCAGCAACCTTTTGAACGTAGCGTTTACTGGTTCGCTGTTGGTTACTGACGTCAAAATATTGTGTTATTACTCACACAAAGTAGCTAGATAATTTTTTTATGAAACCGCACTTACGATCTGAGTTTCAAACTAAGGAGTGCGTTATGAACTATTGGTTTAGCCCTGCAAATAATGCTTTTTATCCCGTAGCTTTAAAGGAGTCTTATGTAAATGCAGGTAGTCTCCCGAATGATTTAATCGAAGTGGAAGATAGCGTATTTAGCGAATTTTCCGCGACGCCACCAGAAGGGAAGTTGCGTGGCATTGGAGCTGATGGGTTGCCGATCTGGATTGATATTCCCGTTGTGGAAGAAAGCCCGGAACAAATCCAGGCACGCGCCCGTGCTTTGCGGGATGAATTCATCGTCAGTACAGATCGGATGCTTGTTTCTGATTACACGATCAACAATGTTTTATTAACCTCTGAGCAGCAAGCGGAGCTGTTGGATGTAAGGCAAAAGTTTAAAGTTTGGCCTGAGAGTGAGGGATGGCCGGGCATAGCGTTGCCTGCGATACCTCAATGGATTCTCATTGAGGCAGTAAACAACGGTTACGTAGTAAAAAATTGGCCTGAGTGAAATAAAGCCCGTAAGGGCTTTATTTTTAATAACCCATTCCAGTCAGGTTCGCTACCGGATTAATTTAAAAACCTATTGCAAACCACGTAAACATACGGGAGTCACCAGGCAGCGTATCATCAAGGAAAAACTGAGCATTAGCGCCGGTTTTCGTTGGGTAGCCGACTGAAACAGCTTGCCTTAAAGTTCTATACGATGGCACATAATCATAATTTGATGCCCTTACGCCTGCGCTTGAATATACACCGAAGCAAGCCGCCGGGAACGCGACTGGAAACGTAATATCACAATTATATGTAGTGCTTGTTACGCCTCCCTCCCATAGCCCCCACTGCACTATTAACATAACACCGCCGGTTAGCGGGAATTTCGCCCAGCCGCTTTTAGACAAAACGCCGCTCGCTGCTGCGAGTTTTGCCGCTTCTCCCAAACGAACGTTATTTGCTTAATAGCCTATGGCTATAAACCGGAATGACACGTTTGCATTTAACGCATTTAGAACGGCTCCAGCCTGAGATAACTTAACCGCTCTTGTAGTAAAAGTTGAAAGGGTTGCAGGCGCTGCAGAACCAAACCCAACGCCAGCATCCTCAGGATTATTATGCGTAACATATACTTGTGCAAACACGGATGGGAACGCTACAGGAAGCGAAGATGTGTAGACCTCTCCACTACCTGCTGTATTAACAGCACCTTGCCCCCATTGAAGAATTAAATTTTTGTTACCACTCATCGGGATTTTGGCCCATCCGTCATAGCCAATAACACCGCTAACAGCTGGCAGCGTTGCCGCTTCCCCCAAACGAACGTTTTAACTATCCACTTTCGCAACAAGCCCAATGGGAACTTACCAGCCAATACCCCAAACCGTAACAGTTGAATTTGATTTGGTGTATGCGCAAGCCGCTTTGAATTTTATGCGGTCAATAATAGCTGCGCTGACAAAAGGCGCACCGCTTGTCGCATAAATCAAAGAGTTGGTTAGTGAAGGGTTGATTGATAAACAGGCATTAGGAAAAACTACCGGCCATGTATCATCAACGACTACCATCTCGCCATTAACAGATTGAGGAACTGAAACCATCTTCCACTGAATTAGCGCCGTTTGTTGCTTTCCGCTGATTACAACTGGAATAGCTATGTTTCCTGCAGAGCTTGCCAGGGCCTCCGCCGCTGGCATTTTTGCCCCCTCTCCCAAACGAACGTTTAATACCCTATAGCCATCCAGTAAATAGGATTGGAGGTAGTAGTAACGTAAGTAAATCTGGCCTTAGTTGTAGACGTATTGCTAATATCGAATCCAGTAAAACGTATGGATGGATCGTTTGTAGACATTAAAGCGCTGAGATGTCTGAATGCAGTAGGGAATGCAATTGGGAAAGAAATGTCAGTGGTTCCTACTGCCCCAGATGTGCCGTTGACGTTAAGCACCCCCCATTGAATGATCAGCCCAGTCGGTAATTTTTGATACCCATTGAAACCTAAAGAACCGGCAAAGTTGCTCATATCAGGAAGCTGGTTTGCACCATTGCCGACCCCCCGTTTAGCTGCTTCCCCCAAACGAAGGTTTTTTATTCACCACGGTCATGATTGTCCGTGTTGGCCATTCTCTGCAGTACAGTCAGAAATGACCATGCTCGATAAAATGGTGGCATCATTCACCACTTTTTTATGGGCGAAAAATCATGCAAATCGGTTACGTGAGGGTGTCAACAAATGACCAAAACACGGCTTTACAACGAAATGCGCTGGAGTGCGCAGGATGTGAGCTGATATTTGAGGACAAAATGAGCGGAAAAACCTCAGATCGGCCAGGGCTAAAGAAGGTCCTGCGCACACTCTCAGAAGGTGACACGCTGGTAGTTTGGAAGCTGGACAGATTAGGCAGGAGTATGCGGCATCTTGTTACTCTGATTGAAGACCTGCGAGGGAGAGGAGTAAATTTCCGCAGCCTGACAGACAGCATTGATACATCAACTCCGATGGGGCGTTTCTTTTTCCATGTTATGGGTGCCCTGGCAGAAATGGAGCGAGAGCTGATCGTAGAGCGAACCCGTGCCGGGCTGGCTGTAGCACGTGCGCAAGGAAGGATTGGTGGCCGACGGCCAAAGCTATCAGAGGATGAGTGGGCGCAGATTGGCCGGTTGCTGGCTGCCGGAGAAACGCGAAAACGCGTTGCTCTGATTTTTGATGTGGGTATATCAACGCTGTACCGCAAATTTCCCGCGTCTGCCGTGGCGCCATTGTCTGAACGCTCAGACACTCCTGTATAAATGAACATGATTTCTCATTTATGTAACCTGAAATCAGGCACATAAGAGAGGCAAGGCTATGCAAAAAGCAGTTATTGGCGCGGCAACTATTTACTGTGGTGACAGCCTGGAAATTTTGCGCGAACTCACTGGCGAATTTGATGCAGTGATTACTGATCCGCCTTATTCCAGCGGTGGTATGACGCGCAGTGATCGGCAGGCTAAACCCTCCGGGAAGTATGTAGGCAATAACAACTACCATGAGTTTTTCGGCGATAACAGAGACGTGCGCTCCTGGGCGTTCTGGATGACGCAGTGGATGAGTCAGGTTAACCGCCTGGTTAAGTCAGGCGGCTATGCCATGGTTTTCACTGACTGGCGGCAGCTTCCAACGCTTACTGACGTTTTCCAGGCTGGCGGTTTTGTGTGGCGGGGGTTGATTCCGTGGGATAAAACGCTTTCAACGCGTGCGCCTCATACCGGTTATTTTCGTCATCAGTGCGAATACGTTGTCTGGGGAAGTAACGGACCATTGCCTAAAAGTCTGCATGGTGGACCCTGGCCGGGCATGGTAACTCGTCGGGTTATTCCGTCTCAAAAACTCCATATGACCGGCAAACCGATTGAGCTTATGGAGAGCCTGGTTGCTCCCGTTCCTCCTGGCGGCCATATTCTTGATCCATTTATGGGGAGTGCATCAACTGGCGTTGCTGCGCTGAGGAAGGGATACAAATTTACCGGGATTGAAATGAGCCAGCAGTATTTTGATATCTCATGCGAACGCCTGGAAAAAGAAAACGCAGATATCCGCGCGGGCGTATTGTGTGATTAAGGGAACAATGCCGCGTAGCTGTCTGCGCGGCCCATTCAATTCACCATAGGGCGAAACCTAAACACCGGAGGGTTCGCCGTATGGCTCAGGATTATCACCACGGTGTGCGCGTCGTTGAGGTCAACGATGGCACCCGCCCCATTTCAACAGTAAGCACGGCAATTGTCGGTATGGTCTGTACCGGCGATGATGCAGATGCGTCCGTGTTCCCCCTCAATAAGCCGGTCCTGCTCACCGACGTGCTGACCGCCAGCGGTAAAGCAGGCGAGTCCGGCACGCTGGCTCGCTCGCTGGATGCAATTGCCGACCAGGCTAAACCCGTGACCGTTGTTGTGCGCGTTGCACAGGGTGAAACCGAAGCGGAAACAACTTCCAACATTATCGGCGGCGTGACAACTGACGGTAAAAAAACGGGCATGAAAGCGCTGTTATCTGCGCAGTCCCAGCTCGGCGTTAAGCCGCGCATTCTTGGCGTGCCGGGGCATGACACGCAGGCGGTTGCCACTGAGCTGCTGAGCGTGGCGCAGAGTCTGCGCGGCTTCGCCTATCTGTCAGCCTACGGCTGCAAAACGGTAGAGGAGGCCATTGCCTACCGCGCTAATTTCAGCCAGCGCGAGGGGATGCTGATCTGGCCTGATTTCATCAGTTTTGACACCGTGCTGAACGCTGACGCAACGGCTTACGCCTCAGCCCGTGCGCTTGGCCTGCGTGCCAAAATTGACGAACAGACCGGCTGGCACAAATCCCTGTCCAACGTAGGCGTGAACGGCGTCACCGGCATTTCTGCTGATGTGTTCTGGGATTTGCAGGACCCGGCAACCGATGCGGGGCTGCTGAACCAGAACGATGTCACCACGCTGATCCGCAAAGACGGTTTCCGCTTCTGGGGTTCCCGCTGCCTCAGTGACGATCCTCTGTTTGCCTTTGAAAACTACACCCGCACCGCGCAAGTTCTGGCTGACACCATCGCAGAAGCGCACATGTGGGCGGTGGATGGCGTGCTTAACCCGTCACTGGCCCGCGACATTATCGAAGGTATTCGCGCCAAACTGCGCAACCTGAAAACGCAGGGCTACATCATCGGCGCCGACTGCTGGCTGGATGAGTCCGTAAACGATAAAGATTCCCTGAAAGCCGGGAAGCTCACTATCGATTACGACTATACGCCGGTACCGCCTCTGGAAAACCTGATGCTGCGCCAGCGCATCACCGATCAGTATCTGCTGGATTTCTCCAGCCAGGTCAGCGCGTAAGGGGACAATATGGCTTTACCACGCAAGTTAAAACACCTGAACCTGTTTAACGACGGGAATAACTATCAGGGGATTGTTGAGTCCCTGACCCTGCCTAAATTCGGCCGCAAGTTTGAAAAGTATCGCGGCGGCGGTATGCCCGGTTCGGCTGATGTTGATCTGGGGCTGGATGATGGCGCGCTGGACACGGAATTTTCAATCGGTGGCACCGAACTGCTGTTATTCAAACAGATGGGTAAAGCCACCGTTGACGGTATCCAGCTGCGTTTCACCGGCTCCATTCAGCGTGATGACACCGGCGAAGTGCAGGCCGTTGAGCTGGTTGTGCGCGGGCGACATAAAGAAGTCGATTCCGGCGAATGGAAAACCGGCGAGAGCAACACCACAAAAGTCAGCAGCACCAACAGCTACGCGAAGCTGACCATTAACGGCGAGGTGCTCTATGAGGTTGATGTGATCAACATGATTGAAATCGTTGATGGCGTGGACCTGATGGAAGAACACCGCAACGCCCTGGGCCTCTGATCTACTTTAAAGGCGCGGGCAGCCGCGCCAGTACCTTATTAACAGGAAATGACAATGAGCGAACAACAGACTGAAAAAACCGTACAGCTGGACACCCCAATCAAACGCGGTAAAACCGAAATTGCCGAAATTGTGCTGCGCAAGCCGCAGTCCGGCGCGCTGCGTGGCACCCGTCTGCAGGCGATTATGGATATGGACGTCGGCGCGATGATGACGATTATTCCCCGCATCTCCACGCCCGCGCTGACCGCTCAGGAAATGGCTGAAATGGACCCCGCCGATCTCACCGCGCTGTCGGTTGAGGTGGTCACTTTTTTGTTGAAGAAATCGGTGCTTGCCGGTTTGCCGACAGCCTGACAGTAGAAGACCTGGTGGCTGATATCGCCACCATTTTTCACTGGCCGCCGTCCGTCACTGACGTTATGCCGCTGACCGAAGTGCTGGAGTGGCGGCATAAAGCGATTCAGAGAAGCGGGGCCAGCGATGAGTGATACTAACCTGCGTTTGCAGGTAATTCTAAATGCGGTTGATAAGCTCACCCGCCCATTCCGATCAGCGCAGGCCAATTCTAAAGAGCTGGCTACCGCCATTCAGCAAAGCCGCGCAAGATTAAAAGAACTGGACGCCCAGGCGGGCCGTATTGACGGTTTCCGCAAGGCAAGCGCGCAGCTGGCCGCCACCGGCAACAGTCTTAAAGCCGCACGCGAAGAAGCGGCGAAGCTTGCCACGCAGTTCTCGGCCACTAACCGGCCGACGGCGGCGCAGGCGCGTCTGCTGGAGCAGGCAAAAAACCGCGTTAACGAGCTGCAGAGCAAATACAACGGCCTGCGTCAGTCGGTGCAGCGTCAGCGTCTTGCGCTCAATGAGGCCGGGCTGGACACCAAAAAGCTGAGCAGTGCGCAGCGGGAGCTGCGGCAGAATGCCGACGAAACCCGGCAGGCGCTGGACCGACAGCAGAAATCCCTTAAACGCCTGGGCGAGCAGCAGGCCCGTATGAACGCGGTCCGCGATCAGTATTCGCGGCGGCTTGAGGTGCGGGATCGTATTGCAGGCGCCGGAGCAACGACTACTGCCGCCGGGCTGGCGATGGGCGCGCCGGTGATGGCTGCCGTTAAAAGCTATGCCAGCATGGAAGATGCGATGAAAGGCGTGGCAAAGCAGGTTAACGGGCTGCGGGACGACAACGGCAACCGCACAAAACAGTTTTATGACATGCAGGATGCCATCAAGGCCGCCAGTGAACAGCTGCCGATGGAGAATGGCGCCATCGACTATGCCGCGCTGGTTGAAGGTGGCGCCCGCATGGGCGTGACAAACCAGAACGATTCTTACGAAGACCAGAAGCGTGACCTGCTGGCCTTTGCATCCACTGCAGCAAAGGCCGCAACGGCATTCGAGCTGCCCGCTGATGAGCTGGCGGAGGGGCTGGGGAAAATCGCGCAGCTCTATAAAGTGCCGACCCGTAATATTGAACAGCTGGGCGATGCCCTGAACTACCTGGACGATAACGCCATGTCTAAGGGCGGCGATATCATCAATGTGCTGCAGCGCATGGGGGGGGTGGCCGACCGGCTTGATTTCCGAAAGGCGGCCGCGCTGGGTTCCACCTTCCTGTCTCTGGGTGCCGCGCCTGAAATTGCCGCCAGCGCATCAAATGCGATGGTGCGCGAACTGTCGATTGCGACCATGCAGAGCAAGCGGTTCATGGAAGGTATGGATCTGCTGAAACTCAATCCAGAAGAGATTGAAAAGCAGATGACAAAGGACGCAATGGGGACCATTCAGCGCGTGCTGGAGAAGGTCAACAAGCTGCCGCAGGATAAACGCCTGTCCGCCATGACGATGATATTTGGTAAGGAGTTTGGCGACGATGCGGCGAAGCTTGCAAACAACCTGCCGGAGCTGCAGCGCCAGCTGAAACTCACCTCAGGCACTGAGGCTAACGGCTCCATGCAGAAAGAATCCGATATCAATAAGGATTCACTTTCCGCGCAGTGGTTGCTTGTTAAAACGGGCGCGCAGAACGCTTTCAGTAGCCTGGGTGAAACGCTGCGCCAGCCGCTGATGGATATCATGGGTTACGTCAAAAGCGTGACCGGGGCACTGCGTCGATGGGTTGAGACTAACCCGCAGCTGGCGGGCACTTTGATGAAGATTGCCGCTGTGGTCGCCTCAGTGACGTTGGCGCTTGGGACATTAGCTATTGCCATGGCTGCTGTTCTGGGGCCGCTGGCATTATTGCGTTTTGGGATGAAATCGCTAGCCATCACTGGCCTGGGGCGGTTCGGTCCACTGCTGGGCCGATTGAGCCAGGCATTCAAATCATTCACACCCGGTTTATTCCAGTCCGGTGATGCACTGAAAAAGCTGTTTGGGCTGTTTTCGGGAAATGAAGCGAGTGAGACAGTTAGCTGGATTAGTCGTATTCGTGAGGCGCTCAGCGGCGGTGGGGAAGATGAGGGTGACGGTATCCTGGATGCGTTACGAGACGGGGTGCTGGATAAAGTCAAAGAACATGCCCGGCAGGCGGGCGAAAGCCTGGTGTCCTCATTTCGTAATCCTGGTGAAGCTATCCGTCAGCTTGGTACGAAAATCAGAGGGCTGGCAAGCGCTGCGTTAGCACCGCTAGTTACTTCTGTTAGGGGGGCGGGAGGCGTTATCAGGTGGTTGGTCATGTCACCATTTGCGCTTTTGCGCACAGCTCTGATGGGAGTGGGTAGTGTGCTTGGGGTGTTGCTTAGCCCTATAGGGCTGGTTGTGGCGGCGCTGGCTGGCGTGGCGCTGGTTGTCTGGAAATACTGGCAGCCGATAAGCGCATTTTTAGGCGGAGTGGTTGAAGGATTCAAAGCTGCAGCTGCGCCTATCAGTGCGGCGTTTGAGCCACTGCAGCCTGTTTTTCAGTGGATAGGTGACAAGGTCCAGGCATTGTGGGGCTGGTTTACTGATCTGCTGACGCCGGTTAAATCCACCTCTGCAGAGCTGCAAAGCGCGGCGTCGATGGGGCGGCAGTTTGGGGAGGCGCTGGCGGCAGGGCTGAACATGGTCATGCACCCGCTGGATTCGCTTAAATCGGGCGTGTCCTGGCTGCTTGAAAAACTTGGCATTGTCAGCAAGGAAGCGGCCAAAGCGAAGCTTCCTGAGCAGGTCACGCGGCAGCAACCAGCCACGGTAAA
>NZ_LOMM01000006.1:0-77569 GCF_001605945.1 Enterobacter sp. SENG-6 | reverse complement strand
CGGCGGTACCATTCCGCGCGGCCAGTTCGGCATCGTGGGTGAGAATGGCCCAGAGATCGTAAACGGGCCCGCCAATGTCACCGGCAGGAAACGGACTGCTGATCTGGCGAGGGTGGCGGCAACGCTCAATCCTTCCCGGACGGAACCGGCCAGCGCTAAACAATATCCTGAACGCGCGGTAGTTCTGCCGCCTGATAGTGTGAACGGTCCGGCAAATCTTCCGGTAATCAATCGTACTACTGAGCTGGTGAAACTGGCGGCAACGGTAAGCCCGGTTCGTGATGTAACAGCCAGCCCGGAGAAACGGCCTGAAAGCAGGTTGATGCTGCCGCCTGAGATTGTTAACGCCCCGGTAAATCGTCCCGGTCGGGATCGTGCTGCGGAGCTGGCTGATATCGCTGCAGCTGTCATGCCAGCACCGGCCCTTGCGGAAATCACGGATAACAGGGCTGACCCGATGGCTATGCGCCAGAAGGTGTTCGCTTCCGTGGTCACTGGGGTAATGGGCCTGGCGGCTGCCCCGGCAGAAGCCGCACCACTTCATCCGTACAGTGTGCCTGTCAGGACGCAACCGGCGCCGTCGCCGAAGGAAGAGAGACAGCCGCAGGTAATTAAGTACGAGATAAGCGCGCCAATTCATATTGTCGCCCAGCCAGGGCAAAGCGCGCAGGATATCGCCCGCGAGGTGGCCCGGCAGCTTGATGAGCGTGAGCGCAGGGCCAGGGCAAAAACACGCAGTAATTTCAGTGATCGAGGGGGTTACGAATAATGATGATGGTGCTGGGGTTGTACGTATTCATGCTGCGAACCGTGCCCTATCAGGAGCTGCAGTATCAGCGCAGCTGGCGGCACGCAGCAAACAGCCGGGTTAACCGGCGCCCGTCAACGCAGTTTCTTGGGCCGGATAACGATTCGCTTACTCTGTCCGGCGTCCTGCTGCCGGAGATAACCGGCGGCAGGCTGTCTTTGCTGGCGCTGGAGCAGATGGCGGAGCTGGGGAAAGCCTGGCCTCTGATTGAGGGGAGCGGGACGATTTACGGCATGTTTGTGATCGAGAGTCTGAGCCAGACAAAAACAGAATTTTTTGAGAGCGGTATGCCCCGGCGCATCGAATTTTCGCTGAGCCTGAAAAGGGTGGATGAATCGCTGTCTGATATGTTTGGCAGCCTCAGCGATCAGCTCAGTAATTTGCAGGACTCCGCCACCTCTGCGATAGGCAGTATGAAAAATACGGTTGGGGGGTTACTGCAGTGAATTTCAGCTCTGATCTCCTGAACCTGAACAGCAAAACCCCCGGTTTCAGCATCACCATTGAAGGTAAAGATGTGACTACCGTGCTGGATGCGCGCCTGATGAGTCTGACGCTGACGGATAACCGGGGCTTTGAAGCGGACCAGCTTGATCTGGAACTGGACGACTCGGACGGGCAAATCGTTCTGCCGCGTCGGGGGGCCATAATTCAGTTTGCGCTGGGGTGGAAAGGTCAGCCGCTTTTTCCGAAAGGGGCCTTTACTGTCGATGAGATTGAGCATAGCGGCGCGCCTGACCGTCTCACAATTCGCGCGCGTAGTGCAGATTTCCGTGAATCCCTTAATACGCGGCGTGAAAAGTCCTGGCACCAGACAACGGTGGGCGAAGTCGTGAAGGAAATCGCGGGCAGGCATAAATTAAAGATGGCGCTGGGAAAGGACCTGTTGGACAAGCCTGTCGATCATCTTGACCAGACTAATGAAAGCGACGCCAGCTTTTTGATGAAGCTGGCGCGGCAGTATGGGGCGATAGCCTCCGTTAAGGACGGCAATCTCTTGTTTATCCGTCAGGGGCAGGGCAGAACGGCAAGCGGTAAGCCGCTGCCGGTTATCACCATAACCCGCCAGGCCGGTGATGGTCATCGTTTTACCCTGGCTGATCGCGATGCCTATACGGGGGTAATCGCCAGCTGGCTCCATACCCGTGAGCCAAAGAAAAAAGAGACGGCAAAGGTTAAGCGCCGTCGAAAGAAAACCACTGCGGCAAAGGAGCCGGAAGCAAAACAGGGGGATTACCTCGTTGGAACGGATGAAAACGTGCTGGTACTCAACAGAACTTATGCAAACCGCAGCAATGCAGAGCGAGCGGCAAAGATGCAGTGGGAGCGCCTGCAGCGCGGGGTTGCAACATTCTCCCTGCAGCTCGCAGAGGGAAGGGCTGATCTATATACCGAAATGCCGGTGAAGGTGAGCGGCTTTAAACAGCCCATTGATGATGCCGAATGGACCATTACCACGCTGACGCATAGTGTCAGTGCAGATAATGGTTTCACTACGACTCTGGAGCTTGAGGTAAAGATAGATGATTTAGAAATGGAATGATAATGTTCACAAAATAGATGTTCGTGTATCATTGTGGGATTGCGGGTAATGACTTGGGGAGAAACGGATATGATGAATTGTCCGAAATGCGGACACGCGGCACATACTCGCAGTAGCTTTCGTGTATCAGATAATACGAAAGAGCGTTATTGCCAGTGCCAAAACATTAACTGTGGAACCACTTTTGTTACTCATGAAACCGTAGTGCGCTTTATCGTAACACCCGGACAGGTCGATCATGTGCCTCCGCACCCTTTAAACGGTGGTCAGGGGCACATGAATTTTTGACAAACTAACCCGCTTCGGCGGGTTTTTTATTGGTGGCAGCTTATTTCCTGCTGCCATTTTGCTGCCAACGATGAAACCATAAACAAAAAAGCCACTCGCTAGAGTGGCTTAATTATATGATTCTAAAGCTAAAATTTGGTGGCCCCTGCTGGACTTGAACCAGCGACCAAGCGATTATGAGTCGCCTGCTCTAACCACTGAGCTAAGGGGCCGTGGCGGTGGATTATAATGTAACTCCCCGCAGCAATCCAGCCATTCACACCCGCCTGCTGTTTTTATAAACAACGCATAATCAATCCTTTATACTTCCATGATGATGTATCAATCGGGAGTAAATATGATCAACGATATTCTGGCCCCGGGGCTACGGGTGGTGTTCTGCGGGATCAACCCCGGTAAATCCTCGGCGCATACCGGTTTTCACTTTGCTCATCCGGGGAACCGCTTCTGGAAAGTGATCTACCAGGCCGGGTTTACCGACCGGTTACTCAAGCCTGAAGAGGAGCAGCATCTGCTGGATACGCGCTGCGGGATCACCATGCTGGTGGAGCGACCAACCGTGCAGGCGAGCGAAGTCAACCTGCATGAGCTGCGCACTGGCGGGCGGGAACTGATTAAGAAGATCGAAGACTACCAGCCTGCCGCGCTGGCGATTCTGGGGAAACAGGCCTATGAGCAGGCGTTCAGCCAGCGCGGGGTGAAATGGGGTAAACAGGCCATCACCATCGGCGTGACGCAGGTATGGGTGCTGCCAAACCCGAGCGGACTTAACAGGGCAACGCTGGATAAACTGGTGGAAGCTTACAGGGAGCTCGACGAGGCGCTGGTGGTGCGGGGGCTTTAGGGGCCTCTGCGGCCTGATGCCTCGTCCTGGCCCTCTCTCACAGGGAGAGGGAATAAACAAAAAAAAAGCTCCCGATTGGGAGCTTTTTGCTGTTTACCTGGATTAATCGTCCAGGAAGCTACGCAGCACTTCAGAGCGGCTCGGATGGCGCAGTTTACGCAGCGCCTTCGCTTCGATCTGACGGATACGTTCGCGGGTAACGTCAAACTGTTTACCCACTTCTTCCAGCGTGTGGTCGGTGTTCATATCAATACCGAAACGCATACGCAGTACTTTCGCTTCACGGGCGGTCAGGCCAGCCAGAACGTCGTGCGTGGCAGCACGCAGGCTCTCGGTGGTGGCAGAGTCCAGCGGCAGCTCGAGGGTGGTATCCTCGATGAAATCACCCAGATGCGAATCTTCATCATCACCGATTGGTGTTTCCATGGAGATTGGCTCTTTGGCGATCTTCAGCACTTTACGGATCTTGTCTTCCGGCATCAGCATGCGTTCAGCCAGCTCTTCCGGCGTCGGCTCGCGACCCATCTCCTGCAGCATCTGGCGGGAAATACGGTTGAGCTTGTTGATGGTCTCAATCATATGCACCGGAATACGGATGGTGCGCGCCTGATCCGCGATAGAGCGGGTAATTGCCTGACGGATCCACCAGGTCGCATAGGTGGAGAACTTGTAACCACGACGGTATTCAAACTTATCTACCGCTTTCATCAGACCGATGTTGCCTTCCTGAATCAGATCCAGGAACTGCAGACCGCGGTTGGTGTATTTCTTGGCGATAGAGATAACCAGACGTAAGTTTGCTTCAACCATCTCTTTCTTCGCACGGCGGGCTTTCGCTTCACCGATGGACATACGACGGTTGATGTCTTTAACCTGCTCGATGGTCAGGCCGGTCTCTTCTTCAATTTGCTGCAGCTTCTGCAGACCGCGATGCACGTCTTCTTTCACGTCGTGCAGTTTTTCAGACCACGGTTTGTTCATCGCGATAGCCGCGTTGAACCAGGTTTCGCTGGTTTCGTTGCCGGTGAAGAGGGTGATGAAGTTCTTCTTCGGCATTTTGCACTGCTCAACGCACAGCTTCATGATGATGCGTTCCTGGGTACGTACGCGATCCATCATCACGCGCATGCTGTTCACCAGGTAGTCGAACTGTTTTGGCACCAGGCGGAACTGTTTGAAGACTTCAGACAGTTTCAGGATCTCTTCCTGGGCAGCAGCGTGACTGCGACCTTTGGCTTTGATGGTGTCACGCGTCACTTCGTACTGGGTACGCAGCTCGGCGAACTTCTCACGTGCCAGTTCCGGGTCGATGCTGTTGTCATCATCGGCGCTGTCGTCGTCGCTCTCTTCTTCATCTTCGTCTTCGTCGTCATCCATCTCTTCCTGAGACAGTTCAGAACCGACGTGAGTGGCGGTTGGCGCCATATCTTCTTCAGCGTTCGGGTCGACAAAACCGGTGATCAGATCGGACAGACGCGCTTCTTCCGCTTCAACGCGATCGTACTGCTCCAGCAGATAGGTGATCGCTTCCGGGTACTCAGCAACAGAGCACTGAACCTGGTTGATCCCGTCTTCGATGCGTTTTGCGATGTCAATTTCGCCTTCGCGGGTCAACAGTTCAACGGTACCCATTTCGCGCATGTACATGCGGACCGGGTCAGTGGTACGCCCGATTTCAGATTCCACGCTGGACAGTACCTGTGCAGCAGCTTCTTCCGCATCTTCGTCAGTGTTGTTGGAGGTTTCAGCCAGCAACAGATCATCGGCATCCGGTGCTTCTTCCATCACCTGAATGCCCATGTCATTGATCATTTGGATGATGTCTTCGATTTGATCTGAATCGACGATATCTTCCGGCAGATGGTCATTGACCTCGGCATAGGTCAGATAGCCTTGCTCCTTACCACGTTGGACAAGAAGTTTCAGCTGTGACTGCGGGTTTTGCTCCATAAGACGGTATCCACACTTAATTCGTTTGATTGGTGTCGGCGATGGTTTGCCAACCTTTAAAGCGAGGGCGTACTTATATTTTTGCCGCTGCCTCTCAGTGCGGCTGCCGGGGGCTTCCCGATCGATATTCGGCACTTAAGCCGTTAAATACTTTTGTCTTTTTGCTTATTTCTTCGCCAGTTCCTGGTTTATCATCCAGAGCTCCCGGCGTTCTTCGCTGCTCAAACCGTGTGTGCGCTCGCGAGCAATCAACTCTTCCTGGCGCAGCTCGAGCATCGAATCAAACATATGGTTGAGTGAGTCGGTGAACGTTTTTTCTGCAATGTCCTTATCTGCTATATCGTCCCACATCGACAATTTTTCAAGGGTAGCGGCCTCTTTTGTGCCGCGATAATGTTCTAAAAGTTGTCCGGTGGTCAGACCTGGCTGAGACAAACATGTGTTGACCAGTTCTGAAAATAAGCCAAGCCCGGGCAATTTTTCGTGGTTCAAACCCGCCAGCGATGGCACTTGCGGTGCAAGTTCGGGGTTTTGGACCAGTAACCCTATCAGTATACGCATGGTTGTGCGTTTTAGCTGAGGCGCGGGGCGAACCGTGCCGTTTTCAGCCTGTTTTGGCATTAAACGTTCAAGCTGGCTGTCATCCAGAATGCCGAGCTTGTTGCCTAACTCCTGACGCAGATAGATGCGCAGCGTTTCGCCGGGCACCTGGCTGATTAACGGCAGCGCCAGCGTGCTGAGCTGCGCGCGCCCGTCAGGGGTACTTAAATCAACCTGCGGCATCAGGCTGTTAAACAAGAACGTGGAGAGAGGCTGAGCCTGCTCCATCCGCGCTTCAAACGCCGCTTTGCCCTCTTTACGCACCAGCGTATCCGGGTCTTCACCGTCGGGCAGGAACATAAAGCGTAACTGCCGCCCGTCGGTCATATAAGGTAGCGCAGTTTCCAGCGCACGCCAGGCGGCATCGCGCCCTGCGCGGTCACCGTCGTAGCAGCAGATGACGTTGTTGGTCACCCGAAACAGCAGCTGAATATGATCGGCCGTGGTGGACGTGCCCAACGAGGCTACTGCGTAATTGATGTCATACTGCGCCAGCGCAACGACATCCATATACCCTTCGACGACGAGAAGGCGCGGAGGTTCCGCATTTGCCTGCTGCGCCTCATAAAGGCCGTAAAGCTGACGGCCCTTATGGAAAATGTCGGTTTCCGGGGAGTTGAGGTACTTGGGCAGGGCATCACCCAGCACGCGACCACCAAACCCAATCACCCGGCCACGCTTGTCGCGGATCGGGAACATCACCCGTTCGCGGAAGCGGTCGTAGCTTCGTCCCTGGTCGTTGGTGACCAGCATACCTGCGTCGATCAGCGATTTACGATCTTCGCTATTGCCGCCAAAACGCTTTAACACGTTGTCCCAGCCGGGCGGGGCGTAACCAATAGCGAAACGCGCAATGACATCGTCGCTCAGTCCGCGCTTGTTCAGATACTGACGCGCAGGCTCAGCCGCAGAGTGCTTAAGAGACTGTTGGTAAAACGAATTCAGGCCATCCATCAGTTGATACAGCGTTTGACGCTGATGGCGCTCTATCTGGCTTGGTCCACTGCCCGCTTCATACGGCACTTCAAGGTTGTGCATCGCCGCCAGCTCTTCGACGGTTTCAACGAACTCGAGCTTGTCGTAGTTCATTAAAAAATCGACGGCATTACCGTGTGCGCCACAGCCGAAGCAATGGTAAAACTGCTTTTCACCGTTGACGGTGAAGGAGGGGGTTTTTTCGTTATGGAAAGGACAGCACGCATGGTAGTTCTTGCCCTGCTTTTTCAGCTTTACCCGCGCGTCGATAAGATCGACGATGTCGGTTCTTGCCAGCAGGTCATTGATGAAAACGCGTGGGATTCGTCCGGCCATATGCCCCAAAAGTTTTTAGCAACTCATAAACGAAAACAAGCCGCGCATTCCTTCCGGAAGCACGGCCTTACGACTATTACTCTGTCTGTCAATTGAGGACTGTCGCCCTCAACGGATTAGTACAGACGAGTACGGCGTGCGTTTTCGCGAGCCAGTTTCTTCGCGTGACGTTTCACTGCAGAAGCTTTAGCGCGCTTACGTTCAGTCGTTGGTTTTTCATAGAACTCACGACGACGAACTTCAGCCAGAACACCTGCTTTCTCGCATGAACGTTTGAAGCGACGCAGTGCTACGTCGAACGGCTCGTTTTCACGTACTTTAATTACCGGCATGTAACTCTCACCTTTGATAAATTCGGTTTGCCGCTGGCATCAACGCCAGCTTATTTCAAAATGGTGCGGAATTTTACTGCAAATGCTGCTGCTTTGTAAAGCACCGACGCGTTTTTGAAAGGGACTTTTATAAGGGGGAAGAGTATACACGAGCGGATGTCCTGGGGCGAACAAAGTTTTACATCAACCCGCCCAGGCTCTACACTGCGCGGTACTGAAACGAGGTAAAACAAGTCATGCGTGTACTGGGTATTGAAACATCCTGCGATGAAACCGGCATCGCCATTTACGACGACGAAAAAGGGCTTCTTGCCAACCAACTGTATAGTCAGGTGAAATTGCATGCTGACTACGGCGGCGTCGTGCCTGAACTGGCCTCTCGTGACCACGTGCGTAAAACGGTTCCCCTGATTCAGGCGGCGCTGAAAGAGGCCGGATTGAACTCAACTGATATTGATGCCGTCGCCTACACGGCAGGCCCGGGTCTGGTCGGCGCGCTGCTGGTCGGTGCGACGGTGGGCCGTTCCCTGGCTTTCGCGTGGGATGTTCCTGCCATTCCGGTTCACCATATGGAAGGGCATCTTCTGGCACCGATGCTGGAAGAGAATCCGCCCGAATTCCCGTTTGTGGCGCTGCTGGTCTCTGGCGGCCATACCCAGCTGATTAGCGTGACGGGTATTGGCAAGTATGAGCTGCTGGGCGAGTCGATTGATGACGCTGCCGGAGAAGCCTTCGACAAAACCGCTAAGCTGCTGGGTTTAGATTACCCGGGCGGCCCGATGCTCTCGAAAATGGCCTCGCAGGGCACGGAAGGGCGTTTTGTCTTCCCGCGTCCAATGACCGACCGTCCGGGGCTGGATTTCAGCTTCTCCGGCCTGAAAACCTTCGCCGCCAATACCATCCGCAATAACGATGACAGCGAGCAGACCCGTGCGGACATCGCTCGCGCATTTGAAGATGCGGTGGTCGATACGCTGATGATCAAGTGTAAACGCGCGCTGGATCAGACCGGCTTTAAGCGCCTGGTGATGGCGGGTGGCGTCAGCGCTAACCGTACGCTGCGTGCGAAGCTGGCGGAGATGATGCAAAAGCGTCGCGGGGAAGTGTTTTATGCGCGCCCGGAATTCTGTACCGATAACGGGGCGATGATCGCCTACGCCGGGATGGTGCGCCTGAACGCTGGCGCAACGGCGGATCTGAGCGTCTCCGTACGCCCACGCTGGCCGCTGGCAGAGCTGCCGGAAGCTTGATCGACGCTCCCGTCTTAGCGGCGGGAGACGTTTACATCCCGATCTCAAACATCTGGTTCTTGATGATCAAAGAGTAAAGCTGGCAATCGTTTTGTACGTCCAGCTTTTCCATCGCCCGGACCTTATGTGCGCTGACCGTTTTGATGCTCAAATGCATAAACTGTGCAATCTCCTTCAAATTTAACCCCTTACATATCAGGCGCAGCACGTCAATTTCCCGCGGAGAGAGTTTCTCCACGTCCGTCTTTTCATAACGGAAAAGCATATTCACCAGCTGGTTTTCGATATAAATCTCGCCTTTCAGGACCGTGGTAATCGCCTGGCTTAAGGTTTTCTCGTTGATATCACGTGATAAGTACGCTCTGACTCCTTCCTTTAGCGCCTGACGGATAAGCGTGGCGTTTGCATAAGGCGAGAGCAGAATAATATTAAGCGCAGGGTAGGTCTGTTTAAGCCATCTCAAGAGCTTCAGCCCGTCCATTCCTCCGAGCGGAGGGCGGCTGAGGCTGGTTGTCAGCGAATAGCCAAGTATAGCGATATCCGGATTATGCTGGCCAAGAAGCGACTGAAGTTCAGCGGAGGCCGCTGCCTCACCGATCAGAACGCACCTCTGATCCATGCCAACGGCGGGTAACGAGAGGGACTGCATCATGGAGGATAAGCCGCGTCGAATTAACGAGGATTCTTCAGCGATAACGATTTTAATGTCCATAATGATGCGTCGTATTAACCCATTTCATGAAATGGCGGGGCCAACGGCGGTTGGAGCACCTCGCAAGATATAATGTTATTAAAATTCATTTTGCGGTAAAGTCGCAGCAGCAACGAGAATATTTTTAATGCCGACGGCTCTTGATTATTTCATAATGATTAAGCTTTACGTTTTTTGTATCTAAGTGTATCGTTGCATTGCGAAATATAAATTAACGCAGTATGGAATTTTCTTAATTATTTAGAGAAAACTCTGTTCATTAGAGTAGGCCACTCTTATTCTTCGCGGTCCGTGTGTCAGTGATACTGAAAAAGGAAAAATTTCAATTCACACAGGAACCGTGATTATCATGAAAAAAAGCGCTTTATCTCTTTTTATTTGTGCAGCAATTTCATTCTCTGCTGCGGCTGAAACTTTGGTGCAAAATGAATTTGCACAGGATAATGCCACCTACACCGCAATTGTGCTCAAGCTAAAACCGACGACAGGTCTGTTAAAAGCCACAAACAATAAAATTACCTTGAGCGACGCTTCCCTGACAACCACAAATATGTTCCGTCCGACTAACTTGCGTAGTTCTACTCAATCCTCTGAATTGACGGAGCTTAATAAACGCTATGGTTTTGACCGTTATCTGCGCATCGAGTTACCGAAAGATAAAAGTCAGGATAAAACATATATTAACCATATTATCACCGAGCTTGAACAAAATCAGAACGTAGAGTTTGTGTACCCGGAAGCAGAGCCGGTATCGCTGGATGACACGGCCCTTACGCCACAGTTAAAGTCCTCACTGAATGATAATTTAACGTCTGCTGCCGTTCCGGATTTCCGCAATAAGCAGGATTATCTCAAAGCGCCGGATATTAAGCGCACCGGTTACTATATGGGGGGCGTCAACCGCGACAGTGTTAATCACTATGCAGGCAGTGCGGGTGAAGGGGTAACGATTATTTCGACGGAGATTGATGCCTGGAATACCAGCCATGTCAATTTACCGCCGATGAGCCTCAGCTCTGGCAAGACAACGTATGTTGAAAAGCACGATCACGACACTGCTTCAGTGGGGATTATGGCGGCGAAAGATATGGGCACCGGTATTCGCGGTTTAGCCTGGAAAAGCCGGATGGGGTATGCGGCCTCCGCGAGTAATAACCTCTATAATTTAATCCCCCAGTTAAAAGCGGGTGATGTGGTGCAGATCGGGATACAAGTTGCGGGGGGTTATCCGGCGGGCTGCCAGAAGGATTGCTGGGTCGCAATGGAATCCCAGACCGCCTATTACGATATTATTAAGGCACTGACCGACAAAGGTGTTCACGTTATTGAGGCAGCAGGTAACGGAAATATCAACATGGACAGTCCAGGCTTCCAGGGGCGTTTTGACACGCATGTTCAGGACTCCGGGGCTATTCTGGCGGGTGCGTTTTGTGCGAAAGACGGTAAAAAAGCGTCGTTCAGCTCCTATGGCTCGCGCATCACCAGCTCTGCCTGGGGCTGCTGGGATGTGGTGACCACCGGTTATGGCGATCTGTATAAAAACGCTGGCGTTAACGATTCCTATACCGCGACTTTTGCCGGAACCTCTTCCGCGAACCCGATTATTGCAGGTGTGGTAGCAAGCCTGTCAGGCATCGCCAAAGCCAACGGTATTACCGTGACACCGCGTCAGATGCGTCAGATTCTGGCGGAGACCGGTACGCCGTTGGCGAACGGGGATTCGGCAAAAGTGGGAACACAGCCTGACATGGAGCGTGCGGTAGCCCGTATTATGGCGCTGAAAGACGGTAACACCCCTGTCGCTCCGGCCCCAACCGCTGCGGCAGGCGCGGATTACACCATGGTCTCCCCGACCACGGGCGTGAGCACCTACCCGCTGGATGGCAGCAAGAGCCTGAATGCCAAATCCTATAACTGGAGCGTGACGAAAGGGGCGGAAACCTTCTCGCTGGAGGCGAACCTGAACGGCACGCTGGTGAAGAGCGTGGATAGCGCGCATGCCTATGCCGTTATTCCTGCCAACAGCGAGGGAGAAGCGGTCTTCACGCTGACCACAACCGGCGCAGATGGCCGGACCGCGACGGACAGCATGACCATTAAGGTCACTAAGCCTGCGGTACCCGCGAAAGACGACACCACGGAAAAAGATGACACGCCGGTAAAACCTGCCGCACCGGCCTATAACGCCAAAATCGCTTATCCGACCAAATGCACCAAAGTCTCCTATAACGGTAAAATTTGGTTCAACCAGTGGTATGTCAACCCGGGTCAGGAAACCCCGGGAACCGGCGGCCAGTGGGGCGCGTGGCGCGAGCAGGGTTCTTCCAGTAACAGCTGTAAATAACCCTCACGGCCTGGCATTGCGCCAGGCCTTTTTTCAGATCCGCAGCATCCCTTTCTCTTCCAGAAACGCAATAATCGTTGCCAGACCGTCACCCGCCTTCAGGTTGGTAAAGGTCCACGGACGCTCGCCACGCATGCGGTTGGTGTCGCGCGCCATCACCTCCAGAGAGGCACCCACGTACGGCGCGAGATCGGTTTTGTTGATCACCAGAAAATCGGATTTGGTGATCCCCGGCCCGCCCTTGCGCGGGATCTTCTCCCCTTCGGCGACGTCGATCACGTAGATCGTCAGATCCGCCAGCTCCGGGCTGAAGGTGGCGCTCAGGTTATCGCCGCCGCTTTCGACGAAGATCAGATCCAGATTGCCGAACTTCTCGCTGAGCGCTTCCACCGCGGCCAGGTTCATCGAGGCATCTTCGCGAATGGCGGTGTGCGGACAGCCGCCCGTCTCTACGCCCACAATGCGCTCCGGCTCAAGCGCGCCCGCTTCGGTCAGAATGCGTTGATCCTCTTTGGTGTAGATATCGTTCGTCACTACCGCCAGATGATACGTGTCGCGCATCGCCTTGCAGAGCGCTTCCAGCAGCGCGGTTTTGCCCGAACCGACCGGGCCGCCCACGCCAACGCGCAGGGGATGTTTGTAATCAGCCATGTTGCATCCTCAGGAACGGAATAACCGTGAATATTGTGTTTCGTGGCGGGCAGAGGCGATGGCGGAAAGCGGCGTCGCCGCGCCCAGTGCCTCATCGTCACGTAAAAATGCCTGTTCAAACCCGGCGGCAAAATGGTCGCTGAGTTCGATAATCAGCTGTTGTGCGGCCTGTTGCCCAAACGGTACCAGCTTGACGCCAGCCATTACCGCGCTCTCAATCCAGCTGTAGCCCAGACTCAGGGCCAGCTCGTGCACGCTAATACCCCAACGCACGCCAAGCCACGCCATGCCGCTGAGCTGGCTTTGCATAAACAGCGGCTGCCAGAGGGGCGGGCAGTCCGGCTCCCAGCTTTTGATGAGCCGCGTAAAGGCGGCGCCGCGATTGCGTTCTTCTTCCCGCAGTTCACGGGTTTCCCGACAGGCGAGCAGGTATGACGTCCAGCGTTTTGCTGCCGCCAGATCGCCCTCTTCACAGGCCCGGTAGAGCCGGGCAAAAAGCGGCAGGTCGACGCAGAAAAAGCTCTGCTCCATCTGCAGGGTTTGCCAGTTTTTGAACGCCTCTGCGTCGGTAACCCAGCCTGTCTCGACGGCCCACTCCAGCCCCTGCGACCAGGTAAACGACCCGACCGGCAGGCTGCTACTGGAGAGCTGCATCAGACGCAGCCGCTGGCGGGCGAGTTCCATCAGCTCATCAGCGCCAGCAGGGCAGAGACGATAAGCCCACCGCCAAAGGTTTTACGCAGTCCGTCGTGGCGGCGCAGCAGTAACCCGGCGGCGAAGCTGGCGCACAGCACCGTGGCGCTGGCCAGCATAAAGCCGCTGGTGAAGAGCCAGAAGCTGTGGCCGGACATCTCCACCCCGTGCGCCCAGCCGTGGAACATCGCCAGGGCAGGCACCGCCAGCAGCAGACGATTTTCGGTTTTAAACATCATCACGCCGCAGACGCCCAGCGAGGCGATAATCAGCATCTCCATGCCGCTAAAGCCGCCGAGCAGGCTGCCCGCAATGGCACCGACAAGCATCATCCCGAGGGTGGCAAAAGGCAGCAGCAGCTTGCGGCCGCTCAGCGCGGAGAGCACGCCCGCACCGGCGAGCATCAGCAGATGATCAAGTCCGGTCAGCGGGTGGAAAAAACCAGCATGGAAGCTGTCGGCACCGTGTCCCGGATGTGCCAGCGCAGGCAGGGAAAAGGCCAGCAGTAACAGGGATAAATACTTACGCATGATTAATCCTTAATGTGAATGAGCGTGAGAGTGGCTATGGCTGTGGGCCTCGCTGGTATAAGCCCCCGCTTCAGGTTCAAACGGCAGACTGGCGAAGGTGACCGCCAGCCCAAACTGGCGCAGCATGTCGTCGAGGACGTGATCGTGGTGATAGCGCAGCTCGCCGGGCATGATTTGCAGCGGCACGTGGCGGTTGCCCAGGTGATAGCAGGCGCGGGCGAGGAGGAACGGATCGTCGCAGCGCACCACGGAGACGGACTCCGGGGCGGCAATCACTTCGATGACTTCGCTGCCGTCTTCGTTACAGAGCAGGTCGCCGCCGCGCAACAGTAAACCGCGCGGCAGCATGAGCCCGGCTTCGCGCCCGTCGTTCAGCGCCACGCGGGCGCGGCTTTTCACCCGCACGTCAATCGGCAGCGTGACGCTGGCGGTAATCGGATGCGCATGGTCCAGGCGTTGGGTTAAATAGATCATCATCACTCCTCAAAACAGGAAATAGCGTTGCGCCATCGGCAGTACGTCAGCCGGTTCGCTGGTTATCAGTTCGCCGTCGACGCGCACTTCATAGGTTTGCGAATCGACGGTGATATTTGGCTGCAGGCCGTTGTGGATCATGTCGGCCTTTTTCACCGTGCGGCAGCCTTTGACCACCGCCGTGGCGCTCTGCAGGTTGAGCTGTTGCGCTATCCCCTGCGCGTCCGCAGGCTGCGAGACAAACGTCAGCCGGGTGGCGTGACGCGCGGCACCCAGTGCGCCAAACATCGGACGATAATGGACCGGTTGCGGCGTGGGGATAGAGGCGTTGATATCGCCCATCGGAGCGCAGGCGATCATCCCACCCTTGACGATGGTGGCGGGTTTCACGCCAAAGAACGCCGGGGACCAGACCACTAAATCCGCCAGCTTGCCCGCTTCGATGGAGCCCACTTCATGGGCGATACCGTGCGTCAGCGCCGGGTTAATGGTGTATTTGGCGATGTAGCGCTTCACGCGAAAGTTGTCGTTATCGCCAGTCTCTTCCGGCAGTGCGCCGCGCTGCACCTTCATGCGGTGCGCCACCTGCCAGGTGCGGAGAATCACTTCGCCCACGCGGCCCATCGCCTGGGAATCAGAGGAGGTCAGCGAGAATGCGCCGATATCGTGCAGCACATCTTCCGCGGCGATGGTTTCCCGGCGAATACGCGATTCGGCAAAAGCCACATCCTCGGCGATATCCGGGTCGAGGTGGTGGCAGACCATCAGCATATCGAGATGTTCATCGATGGTATTGACCGTATAGGGCAGGGTCGGGTTGGTGGAGGAGGGCAGAATATTCGGGTGCGCACAGGCGGTAATAATATCCGGCGCGTGGCCGCCACCGGCTCCTTCCGTGTGGAAGGTATGGATGGTGCGCCCGCCGATGGCCGCCAGCGTGTCTTCGACGAAACCGGATTCGTTCAGCGTGTCGCTGTGCAGCGCCACCTGAATATCCATCTCTTCCGCCACCTCCAGCGAGCAGTTGATGGCTGCAGGCGTTGCGCCCCAGTCTTCGTGGATCTTAAGCCCGATGGCCCCGGCGGCTATCTGCTCGCGCAGGGCATCCGGGTTAGAACCGTTGCCTTTGCCCAGCAGGCCGATATTCACCGGCAGGGTATCGGCAGCCTGCAGCATGCGGGCGATATACCACGGCCCCGGCGTGCAGGTGGTGGCGTTGGTCCCTGCCGCGGGACCTGTGCCGCCGCCGATCATCGTCGTGACGCCGGAAACCAGCGCCTCTTCGGCCTGCTGCGGGCAGATCCAGTGGATATGAGTGTCGATCCCGCCAGCGGTGACGATCTTCCCTTCGGCGGCGATCGCTTCCGTGGCGGCACCGATCGGGATCGTCACCCCGGGCTGAATGTCCGGGTTGCCGGCTTTACCGACGGCGAAGATCCGCCCGTTCTTTACGCCGATATCCGCTTTCACGATCCCCCAGTGATCGACAATCAACGCGTTAGTCAGCACCAGATCCACGCAGTCATCCGCAGTCATCTGCCCCTGGCCCATACCGTCGCGGATCACTTTCCCGCCGCCGAATTTGACCTCTTCGCCGTAGACGGTGAGATCGTTTTCGACTTCGATCCACAGCTCGCTGTCGGCTAAACGCACTTTATCGCCGGTGGTGGGGCCGAACATATCGGCATAAGCCTGGCGCGAAATCTCAGCCATTTTTCACTTCTCCCATCACGTCACCCCGGAAACCGAAAATGCGTTGCGCCCCGGTGACCTTCACCAGCGTCACTTCGCGCTTCTGGCCGGGTTCGAACCGCACCGCGGTGCCTGCCGGGATATTCAGCCGAAAGCCCCGGGTGGCTTCCCGGTCAAATTTCAGCGCCGGATTCACCTCGTAAAAGTGATAGTGCGATCCCACCTGGATAGGCCGGTCGCCGTGGTTTTCGACGATGATAAGCCGGGTTTCTCGCCCGACGTTGAGGGCAATATTGCCGGACTGGATCTGGTATTCGCCTGGGATCATCACGCGCTCCTTACACGATCGGGTTATGCACGGTGACGAGTTTTGACCCGTCCGGGAAGGTGGCTTCCACCTGAATATCCGGGATCATCTCCGGTACGCCTTCCATCACCTGATCACGCGTCAGGACGTGACGGCCCGCTTCCATCAGCGAGGCGACGGTTTCGCCATCGCGCGCGCCTTCCATAATGAAGGCACTGATCAGCGCGACCGATTCCGGATAATTGAGCTTTACCCCGCGCGCAAGGCGGCGTTCGGCAACCAGCGCGGCGGTGAACAGCAACAGCTTGTCTTTTTCTCTGGGGGTCAGTTCCATAACGTTTCTCTTATGTCTGCCAGATACGCGGCGAACAGGCGGTTTTGGTGGTGAGAAGCGGGCGAAGCGACTGCCAGATATCGCGCATCACCCGCTGGCAAATCAGATTGTCGTGGGAGAGAAAACGCACCGACAGCAGATCGTCAGTGAGCGTCGCCCCGGCAAAGGTATTCAGTGGTGCGAGCAGCTCACGCGCCGTGTCGAGGTGCGTGTCTCCGGCCGGATAGAACAGCAGCGTGCCGAGCCACGGCTGCCCGGCAACAGGGGTAAGATCGCCGTCGCTGAGATGCTGACGCTCAATCAGACGTGGCTCGTCATCCACCCAGACCTCAAGGCGGCTCTCCAGCGTGCCGTGGCTGAAGGTCTCGCCGATCACCGGCCGACCCAGACAGTACAACTCCCACGCAAGCAGCGTGCTGGAGGCCTTCAGGTGGAAGACGGAGCGCAGCGCGGCATTGGCGCCGGGAAAGATAATGGTGTCCTGCGGCAGCCACTCCAGCGTGGACGCCTCATCGAGATAAAAGTGCTGGTTAAGGCGGGCCTGTGGGCCGCTGCTGCGATAGAACTTACTGGCGCCGGGCATGGTGATAAGCGCGTGGCTATTGGCGTCCAGACTTACGGTAATATCCAGCCTGTCACCGCCCACCACACCGCCCGGCGGGTGCAGCAGATAAAGGTGGCAGGTTTCCCCTTCGGGGTAGAACGGACGCTGTACCGTGAGCGGCCCGACGTGGTGCGCGGCATGGAGGAGGGTTTTCTCAGGCGTGTGGCAAAACCGCAGGTCAAGCGAGGCCTGCCAGCCTTTGTACGAACTATCAGTGACCTGAGTTGCTAACATGGTGCTTCCATTCGCGCGCCCGGGAGATACGTTTCAGTATGCCCTGGCGGAAATGAAGGCTGTCATATGAGTCGCTTATGGATGGGGGCCTGTATTTTGGGGCTGTGGTGGAAGGGTTCCGTTCACTATGGCTTTTCTGCTTTATGGGTATCACGTTCACGGGTTCCGGAACGTCATATTCTGTTGGTCATAAAGTGAACGGAACAATTCCACTAAAAGTAAATAAAACCCTACCGCGTCTCTCTCTTCTTCCGCTTTAACCGCGCCCAGATTTTCGTCTCCTGACGTCGCCACAGACGCTGAATATTATCGTGATGACGCAGCAGGATAAGGCAGGAGAGCATCGACACCGGGAAGGTGAACTGGGGTTTAAACCACCAGACATAGAATGGGGCAATCAGCGCGCTGACGATGGCGCCCAGCGACGAATAGCCGCTCAGAAGAATAGTCAGCAGCCAGGTGCCCGCCATTACGCCGGTGAGATCCCAGCCGATGGGCGCGATGGCACCAAAGGCCGTCGCGACGCCTTTGCCGCCTTTAAAACCGAAGAATACGGGCCAGATGTGGCCGACACAGGCGGCGATGGCAATAAGCCCCAGCCAGAACGGAGTCACGCCCAGCGCATACGCGCCCCAGACGGGTAACATCCCTTTCAGAACGTCAAAAATCAAAACCGCTACGGCTGCTCCCTTGCCGCCAATTCGTAGTACATTGGTCGCTCCCGGATTCCCGGAGCCACTTTCGCGCGGGTCAGGTAACCCGGCAATGCGGCAGACCAGAATGGCGCTGGAGATTGAGCCGCAAAGGTAGGCGAGGAGAATCATTCCAGGCGCGATTGCACTCATAACGCTGTTCCGTTTTGAAAATGTATCTGTATTCTCAGCATCTGTGGATAATACGCATAATTCACCGGAAGTGGTATCCGGTTTAGCCAAAAAGCAGGCAGGTCGTGATGGATATTGTATTTATAGAGCAACTTTCGGTAATCACCACTATTGGTGTTTACGACTGGGAACAGACCATCGAGCAGAAGCTGGTGTTCGATATCGAAATGGGCTGGGATAACCGCAAGTCGGCAAAAAGTGATGACGTGAATGACTGTCTGAGCTATGCCGACATCAGTGAAACGGTCATCGCCCACGTTGAAGGGCAGCGTTTTGCGCTGGTGGAGCGCGTGGCAGAAGAGGTGGCAGAGTTACTGCTGACCAAATTCAACTCGCCGTGGGTGCGCATTAAGCTGAGTAAGCCGGGTGCGGTGGCGCGTGCCGCCAATGTGGGGGTCATCATTGAGCGTGGCACAAATCTGAAAGGAAAGATTTAACGTCATAATAGCTAAACCATTTTAGGTTATATCGGTCTTAAAGCTGTATCTTTCACGGTAGCTGTTGGGGCGACCGTTTTTTTTATATTTTTTTAGGGGTTTATAGATGAGCGATATGCACTCGCTGCTGGTGGCGGCAATTCTGGGTGTGGTCGAAGGATTGACGGAGTTTTTGCCGGTTTCCAGTACGGGCCATATGATTATTGTTGGCCACCTGCTGGGCTTTGAAGGCGATACCGCAAAGACGTTCGAGGTGGTCATTCAGTTGGGGTCCATTCTGGCTGTGGTCGTGATGTTCTGGCGTCGTCTGTTTGGGCTGATCGGCATCCACTTCGGGCGTTTGCCACAGCGTGAAGGAGAGAGCAAGGGCCGCCTGACGCTGATTCATATCCTGCTCGGGATGATCCCGGCGGTGGTGCTGGGGCTGGTTTTCCACGACACCATCAAATCGCTGTTTAACCCGATTAACGTGATGTACGCGCTGGTGGTCGGTGGTTTCCTGCTGATTGCGGCGGAAGTGCTGAAGCCAAAAACGCCGCGCGCAGAAGGTCTGGACGATATGACGTATCGCCAGGCCTTTATCATTGGCTGCTTCCAGTGTCTGGCGCTGTGGCCGGGCTTCTCCCGTTCAGGAGCAACGATTTCCGGCGGGATGCTGATGGGTGTAAGCCGTTACGCGGCATCTGAGTTCTCGTTCCTGCTGGCGGTGCCGATGATGATGGGCGCCACCGCGCTGGACCTCTACAAAAGCATTGGTTTTCTCACCACGGGCGATATTCCGATGTTCGCCGTGGGCTTTATCACCGCCTTTATCGTGGCGCTGATTGCCATTAAAACCTTCCTGCAACTGATTAAGCGTATCTCGTTTATCCCGTTCGCGATCTACCGCTTTATCGTCGCGGCTGCGGTTTACGTGGTCTTCTTCTGACCTGCTGCCCTCAGTCTTTTGGCTGAGGGCAATGCTTTTCCTTCCACTCTGATACCGCCTGAATCCGCCGTTTCGTCAGCTCTTCGCGAATTTCCGGGCCTTTAAATCCTGCTTCGACGACCTCTTTGGTTGGCACGGCTTTGGCCACCTCCCACGCGGCGCGCAGCAAGCGCCCCTGCGGATAGTCGCACGCTTCGAACCCGGTGCGCCCGCGCACGTCAGCCTCGCTGGTGAGCGCGATCTGCTCGACGCGCTGGGGTTTACGCCAGGCATCGATGTTATCGAACAGCTTAACGATGGTGGCCGGTTTCAGGATCGGGAAGGTGTGGATAAGGTCGTGGAATTCGGCCACCAGTTTCGCCAGATCGCGGATCTCGTTCGGCACCCGCAGGCGCTGGCACAGCCCCTCGACCAGCTTCACCCCTGCCGGGCCGTGCCCGTGGTGACGAGGCCAGAATTCTTTTGGCGTTAAGCCTTTGCCGAGATCGTGGCACAGCGTTGAGAAGCGCACGTCCACCTCCGGGCTGAGCATGGCCGCCATACTGAGCGTCATCAGGGTGTGCACGCCAGTGTCGATTTCCGGGTGCCATTTCGCCGGGGCAGGCACACCAAACAACGCGTCTATCTCCGGGAACAGCACCTTCAGGGCGCCGCAGTCGCGCAGCACCTGGAAAAAGACCTGTGGGTTGCGGGTGGTGAGGGCGTTCTCCGTCTCTTTCCAGACGCGCTCTGGCGTCAGGTGTTCAAGCTCACCCGCCTCGGTCATGGCGGTCATCAGCGCCATCGTCTCATCGGCAATACGGAAACTGAGATGGGCGTAACGTGCGGCAAAGCGCGCCACGCGCAGCACCCGGAGCGGATCTTCCGAAAACGCCGGGGAGATGTGACGTAAAAGACGGTTGCGCAGATCGTCCTGGCCGCCATAAGCATCAACGATCTGGCCGTTCTCGTCCTGCGCCAGCGCGTTGATGGTGAGATCGCGACGCAGGAGATCCTGCTCCAGCGTGACGTCGGGCGCGGCATAGCAAGTGAAGCCAGTATAGCCGGAACCGGATTTACGCTCCGTACGCGCCAGGGCGTACTCTTCCCGGCTTTGCGGATGGAGGAACACGGGAAAATCGCGGCCTACCTGCTGGTAGCCCGCGTTTAGCATCTCTTCGGGGGTGGCGCCTACCACCACCCAGTCTTTATCTTTGACCGGCAGACCTAACAACGCATCACGTACCGCACCACCGACCAGATAACTCTTCACGCCCTACACTCCCGTTTTCTCTTTTGGCAAGATAATACGTAAGTCTGGCAGAGAAGACGAATTAGTTCATCCAGCGGTCTTTACGTTTACGGCTTGGGATCAGGTGTGGCAGAACAAGACCCAGCACCAGGCCGACGCCCAGCACGCCGCCGCCATACATAAACCACTGCATGATGATGGTGCGCTGTTTGTCATCGAGCTGCAGATTAGCGGCATTCACCTTCTTCTGCGCCACAATCAGCTCATTTTTCAGTTTCTGGTTCTCTTCTTTCAGACCGTTAATCACGCTGTCGCTCTGCGCGACTTTCTGCTGCATTTCAGCGGTGCGCTGGTTCCAGGTACCGTCAATGTTGTTCAGCTTGTCGGTGAGGGTTTTCACCTGGTTTTCCAGATCCGGCACGCGGGTGCGCAGGCTTGGCACGGTGCTCAGCTCTTTCAGGGGGATCCAGGAGGTACGGCCGGAACTGTCGCGAACCTGACCATAATTGGTCTCGGTGTTGGTCTGTAACAGGGTGACTTCCTCGCCGGCATTTACCGTACCCACGAGGCGATAATTATCTCCGGGGCCGCTACGTACCCAGGTGTTCAGTTCGTCAGAAACGTAACGCTTTTCTTCAGCGTGGACCGCAGTCGCGGCGCTAAAAGCGAGTAAAGTAAGTCCAATCAGGCGTAATTTAAGCATATCAGTCGTTATTTTCATAAATAGTGGAACGATAGTAGTGGCATCAGTGTCTCTACGCAAAGGATTCGTCATCAATCAGAATCATCTGTGTCCCGATCGCCGCCGCTGCAAACTTTTTACGCCCGTCAAATTGCTCATTGCGTGGCAATTTGGCGCAAAATACTATGTACTGACAAACAAATGGCGAGGAAGTTCGCCTTCATCGACGCGTCTGTGACGCACGCAAAAGTACAAGGCTATGGCACAAGAGATCGAATTAAAGTTTATCGTCGAAAAAGACAGCGTTGACGCGCTCCGCCAGCATCTGCAAACGCTGTCCGGCGAACACCATGAACCCGTACAGCTGCTCAATATCTATTACGAAACGCCGGACAACTGGCTGCGTCGTCATGATATGGGCTTGCGCATCCGCGGCGCGAACGGGCGCTACGAGATGACGATGAAAATCGCCGGTCGCGTTGTGGGCGGTTTGCATCAGCGCCCCGAATACAATATCGACATCAATCAGCCAGAACTTGAGCTGGAACGTTTTCCGGCAGAAGTGTGGCCAAACGGCGAACTGCCATCCACCCTGGCAGCAGAGGTGCAGCCGCTGTTCAGCACCGATTTCTGGCGCGAGAAATGGCTGGTAACGGAAGGCAAAAGCCGCATTGAAATCGCCCTTGATTTGGGCGAGGTGAAAGCGGGGGAATACCAGGAGCCAATTTGCGAACTGGAGCTTGAACTGCTGGAAGGCGAGACGAACGATGTGCTGAAGCTGGCGCGTAAGCTAGTGAGTCAGTCAGGCTTGCGTCAGGGCAGCCTCAGCAAAGCCGCCCGCGGCTATCATCTGGCCGCCGGGAATGCGCCACGGGCGCTGAAAGAGACCCCTGTGTTGCGCGTAGCCCCAAAAGCCAGCGTTGAGCAGGGCATGGAGGCGGCTCTGGAGCTGGCGCTTTCGCAGTGGCAGTACCACGAAGAGCTCTGGGTGCGTAATGTTAAAAACGCAAAAGCCCACGTCCTGGCTGCTATCGGTCTGGTTCGTCATACCCTGATGCTGTTTGGCGGCATCGTGCCTCGCAAAGCAAGTGCTCACTTACGCGATCTGCTGACGCAAACTGAAACGCTGATGCTCTCTGATGTGTCTGCGCAAACGGCGATCTACAGCCCGCAAACCGCGGCCGCCAAACTGGCGCTGACCGAGTTTCTGGTGACGCGCGGCTGGCGCACTTTCCTGGACGCGAAAGCCCAGACAAAAATCGCAGAAAACTTTAAACGTTTCGCGGATATCCACCTCTCCCGCCATGCCGCAGAGCTGAAAACCACCTTTGCTTATCCGCTGGGTGACCAGTACGGCGACCAGCTGATCCGTCTGACGCGCAACATCGACTGCATGCTACTGCTGTCGGGTGCCTATGATGACGTCAAAACGCAGGCGTGGCTGGAAAACTGGCAGGGGCTGAAACATGCCATCGAAACCCGTCAGCATATTGAGATTGAGCATTTCCGCAACGAGGCCATTTCGCAGGAGCCATTCTGGCTGCACAGCGGAAAACGTTAACTCTGGCAAGGAACCCCTATAATGCCGCTTTCTTCGCAGTTACAGCAGCAGTGGCAGACCGTTTGCGAACGTCTGCCTGAGTCATTACCGGCGTCATGGTTAAGCGAGCAGGCAAAGTGCGTGCTCACGTTCAGTGATTTTGTGCAGGAAAGTATTACTGCTAACCCGGACTGGCTGGTGGAGCTTGAAAACGCCCCGCCGCAGGCTGACGAGTGGCGGCATTATGCAGGCTGGCTGCAAAGCGCGCTGGCTGAGGTGGCGGATGAAGCCACGCTGATGCGCGTTTTGCGCCAGTTTCGCCGCCGGGTGATGGTGCGCATTGCCTGGGCGCAGTCGCTTGAGCTGGTCAGCGAAGAGAGCACGCTCCAGCAGTTGAGCGAGCTGGCGCAGACGTTGATCGTCGCCGCGCGAGACTGGCTCTACGCCGCCTGCTGTAAAGAGTGGGGCACGCCGTGCAGCGAGGAAGGGGTTCCTCAGCCGCTGTTGATTCTGGGGATGGGCAAGCTGGGCGGCTGCGAGCTGAACTTCTCCTCCGATATCGACCTGATTTTTGCCTGGCCGGAGAACGGCTCCACGCGCGGAGGCCGTCGTGAACTGGACAATGCCCAGTTCTTCACCCGTCTTGGCCAGCGTCTGATCAAGGCGCTGGATCAGCCGACGCAGGACGGTTTTGTCTATCGCGTGGATATGCGTCTGCGTCCGTTTGGCGACAGCGGCCCGCTGGTGCTGAGCTTTGCGGCGCTGGAAGATTACTACCAGGAGCAGGGGCGCGACTGGGAGCGTTACGCGATGGTCAAAGCGCGGATCATGGGTGACAGCGACGACGCTTACGCCAACGAGCTACGCGCCATGCTGCGCCCGTTTGTGTTCCGTCGCTACATCGACTTCAGCGTGATCCAGTCCCTGCGTAACATGAAAGGGATGATCGCCCGTGAGGTACGCCGTCGTGGGCTGAAAGATAACATTAAGCTCGGCGCGGGTGGCATTCGTGAAATCGAGTTTATTGTCCAGGTCTTCCAGCTTATCCGCGGTGGTCGCGAGCCGTCGCTGCAATCCCGCTCGTTGCTTCCGACGCTGTCGGCGATTGAGCAACTCCATCTTCTGCCAGAGGGGGACGCGCAAACCCTGCGTGAGGCATACCTGTTCCTGCGTCGTCTGGAAAACCTGCTGCAAAGCATCAATGACGAGCAAACCCAGACCCTGCCGGGGGATGACCTGAACCGGGCGCGTCTGGCGTGGGGCATGCGCGTGGACGACTGGGCCGCATTGACCGAACGGCTGGAGGCGCATATGGCAGGCGTGCGCCGTATCTTTAACGAGCTGATTGGCGATGATGAAAGCGAATCGCAGGACGATACGCTCTCTGAACACTGGCGTGAACTGTGGCAGGATGCCCTGCAGGAAGATGACACCACGCCCGTGCTGGCGCACCTGAGCGACGATGATCGCCATCGGGTGGTGGCGCTGATTGCCGATTTCCGCCTCGAACTCAACAAGCGCGCCATTGGTCCGCGTGGTCGCCAGGTGCTGGATCACCTGATGCCGCACCTGCTGAGCGATGTCTGTTCCCGTGCCGACGCCCCGGTGCCGCTTTCCCGCATGATGCCGCTGCTGAGCGGCATTATTACGCGTACCACCTATCTTGAACTGCTGAGCGAATTCCCGGGGGCGCTGAAGCACCTGATTACGCTCTGCGCGGCGTCACCGATGGTGGCCAACAAGCTGGCGCGTTACCCGCTGCTGCTGGATGAACTGCTCGATCCCAATACCCTCTATCAGCCGACGGCGACCGATGCCTACCGCGATGAGCTGCGCCAGTATCTGCTGCGCGTGCCGGAAGAAGATGAAGAGCAGCAGCTGGAGGCGCTGCGCCAGTTCAAACAGGCCCAGATGCTGCGCGTCGCGGCGGCAGATATTGCCGAAACGCTGCCGGTGATGAAAGTGAGCGATCACTTAACCTGGCTGGCGGAAGCGATCATCGATGCGGTGGTGCATCAGGCGTGGATCCAGATGGTGGCGCGTTACGGCCAGCCGAAGCATCTTGGTGAACGAGAAGGCCGCGGTTTTGCCGTGGTGGGCTACGGTAAGCTCGGCGGGTGGGAGCTGGGATACAGCTCCGATCTGGATTTAATCTTCCTGCACGACTGCCCGGCAGACGTGATGACCGACGGCGAGCGTGAAATTGACGGGCGCCAGTTCTATCTGCGTCTGGCCCAGCGCATTATGCACCTGTTCAGCACCCGCACGTCATCGGGGATTCTGTACGAAGTGGATGCCCGTCTGCGCCCGTCCGGCGCGGCTGGTATGCTGGTGACCTCAACGGAATCCTTCGCCGATTATCAGAAAAACGAAGCCTGGACGTGGGAGCATCAGGCGCTGGTGCGCGCCCGTGTGGTGTATGGCGATCCGCAGTTAAAAACGCAGTTTGATGCCATTCGTAAAGCGGTGATGACCACCCCGCGTGAAGGCAGTAAGTTGCAGACCGAAGTGCGCGAAATGCGTGAAAAGATGCGCGCGCATCTGGGCAATAAACACCGCGATCGGTTTGATATTAAAGCCGATGAGGGTGGCATTACCGACATTGAGTTTATTACCCAGTATCTGGTGCTCCTGCACGCGCATGACAAGCCGAAGCTGACCCGCTGGTCGGATAATGTGCGCATTCTGGAGCTGCTTGCGCAAAACGACATCATGGATGAGCAGGAGGCGCAGGCTTTAACCCGCGCCTACACCACGCTGCGCGATGAGTTGCACCACCTCGCCTTGCAGGAACAGCCGGGCCACGTGGCGCTCGACTGCTTTACCCGTGAACGCGACCAGGTGAAAGCGAGCTGGCAGAAGTGGCTGGTGGAACCGTGCGTAACAAAACAAGTGTGATATCATCGCGCGCAAATTGTGAATCTTTCTGGAGTCAGGAATGAAAGTAACACTGCCAGAGTTTGAACGTGCTGGAGTTATGGTTGTCGGCGATGTAATGCTTGATCGCTACTGGTATGGGCCGACCAGCCGTATCTCCCCGGAAGCACCGGTACCGGTCGTTAAGGTCGATACCATTGAAGAGCGTCCTGGCGGCGCGGCAAACGTGGCGATGAACATTGCTTCTCTGGGCGCGCATTCGCGTCTGGTGGGCCTCACCGGTATCGACGATGCGGCGCGCGCGCTGAGCAAGTCGCTGGCGGACGTGAACGTGAAGTGCGATTTCGTTTCTGTTCCGACGCACCCGACCATTACCAAGCTGCGCGTGTTGTCGCGTAACCAGCAGCTGATCCGCCTCGACTTTGAAGAAGGGTTTGAGGGTGTGGATCCTGAGCCGCTGCACGAGCGCATTAATCAGGCGCTGGGCAATATCGGCGCGCTGGTACTGTCTGATTACGCCAAAGGGGCACTGGCAAGCGTACAACAGATGATCCAGCTGGCGCGTAAAGCCAATGTGCCGGTACTGATCGATCCGAAAGGCACCGACTTTGAGCGCTATCGCGGCGCAACGCTGCTGACGCCAAATCTCTCTGAGTTTGAAGCGGTGGCGGGTAAGTGCAAGTCGGAAGCGGAGATCGTCGAGCGCGGCATGAAGATCATCGCTGACTTCGAGCTGTCTGCACTGCTGGTGACCCGCTCCGAGCAGGGAATGACGCTGCTGCAGCCGGGCAAGGCGCCGCTGCATATGCCAACCCAGGCGCAGGAAGTGTATGACGTGACGGGTGCCGGTGATACGGTGATTGGCGTGCTGGCGGCAACGCTGGCGGCGGGTAACTCCCTCGAAGAAGCGTGCTACTTCGCGAACGCCGCGGCGGGCGTGGTTGTCGGTAAACTCGGGACCTCTACCGTTTCGCCAATCGAACTGGAAAACGCCGTGCGCGGCCGCGCCGATACTGGTTTTGGCGTCATGACGGAAGAAGAGCTGAAAGTGGCCGTTGCCGCCGCGCGTAAACGCGGTGAGAAAGTGGTGATGACCAACGGCGTATTCGACATTCTGCACGCGGGCCATGTCTCTTATCTGGCGAATGCGCGCAAGCTGGGCGATCGTCTGATTGTGGCGGTGAACAGCGATGCCTCGACCAAACGTCTGAAGGGCGAAACGCGTCCGGTGAATCCGCTGGAGCAGCGTATGATTGTGCTCGGCGCGCTGGAAGCGGTGGACTGGGTTGTGCCGTTTGAAGAAGACACGCCTCAGCGCCTGATTGCTGGCATTCTGCCTGACCTGCTGGTAAAAGGCGGCGATTACAAACCGGAGCAAATCGCGGGCAGCGAAGAGGTCTGGGCCAACGGCGGTGAAGTGATGGTGCTCAACTTTGAGGACGGGTGTTCAACCACCAACATCATCAAAAAAATCCAGAAAGACAGTCAGTAAAAAACGGGCCAGTTGGCCCGTTATTTCACCCTCTCCCCGTGGGAGAGGGCTGGGGTGAGGGCATCAGGCCGCACTTAGGCTTGGTCATCCACCGGCGGTATCGCTGGTGCCGGCTTCACTTCTTCCGGGGTATTGCGGTTTTCCAGCTCGGTAAGACGCTGTTCCAGCAGCGCCAGCTTTTCACGGGTGCGCAGCAGAACCTGTGTCTGCACGTCAAACTCTTCGCGGCTCACTAAATCAAGGCGAACTAACTGCGCCTGCAGCGTCTGGCGGATTTTCTTCTCAACGTCATCACCAAATTCACGAATGCCTTTTGGCATGGACTCATGAACCTGACGCGCAATTTGCTCAATTTTCTTCGGGTCAATCATAGTGGCTTCCCTTGATAAGACGGTGTTGATGAACATTGTAGCGCGTCATGCTCCAGGATAAAGCAGATTTGTTTGAAGCTTATGCATTGCCCAGGTTAATCAATAGCGTTATAGTTATCTCGCTTATTCTCAGGGCGGGGCGAAATTCCCCACCGGCGGTAAATCAGCGTCATGCTGAAAGCCCGCGAGCGCTTTGGGTGAACTCTCAAAGGTCAGCAGATCCGGTGTAATTCCGGGGCCGACGGTTAAAGTCCGGATGGGAGAGAGTAACGATCCAGTCGGGCATGGGCCCGCTCACGTTATCTTTTTGCCGCTTATACGGCGCTCCTAAGACTGCCCTGATTCTGGTAACCATAATGTTAATGAGGTTTTTTTACCATGAATCAGACGCTACTTTCCTCTTTTGGCACTTCAACTCAACGTGTTGAACATGCACTGGATGCCCTGCGCGAAGGCCGCGGCGTGATGGTGCTTGACGATGAAAACCGTGAAAACGAAGGCGACATGATTTTCGCCGCCGAAAACATGACCGTTGAGCAGATGGCACTGACCATCCGTCACGGCAGCGGCATCGTATGCCTGTGTATTACCGAAGACCGCCGTAAGCAGCTCGAGCTGCCGATGATGGTCGAAAACAACACCAGCGCCTTTGGTACCGGCTTTACCGTGACCATCGAAGCCGCGCATGGTGTGACTACCGGTGTCTCCGCGGCTGACCGTCTGACTACTGTCCGTGCAGCAATTGCCGATGACGCCAAGCCATCCGACCTGCACCGTCCTGGCCACGTCTTCCCGCTGCGTGCGCAGGCGGGCGGTGTGCTGACCCGTGGTGGCCACACTGAAGCGACCATCGATCTGGTGACGCTGGCAGGCTTCAAACCTGCAGGCGTACTGTGTGAACTGACCAACGATGACGGCACCATGGCGCGAGCACCAGAGTGCATTACCTTTGCACGCCTGCACAACATGCCGGTGGTGACAATTGAAGATCTGATCGAGTACCGTCAGGCGCACGAGCGTAAAGCCAGCTAATGATAAAACGTCGGGACATCCCTAATGCCGATCGTTTAAGGATCGGTTGACCGATCCGCTGGCTGGTGTAAAAAGGGTTCATGTTCATCATGGACCCTTTTTTAATGGACTTTCACAAGCCCTCGGCATTATCAACGTTACCTCTCTTGAGCACGCCCGTAGCCTCTCGGACCTCATTCCGACTGAATTTATTCAGAAAGCGTTAACGTTGACGGCTACTGTCACACTCCGCAAAAGCAAACTTCCTCTTGAATCCATGATTTGGCTGGTCGTTGGCATGTCCATTTTCTGTAAATCGTTCCATGACCGAGATAGTGAATCTGATGGATATCACTGACAGGAGCGGTGAGCCTTTCATCGCCCGCAGCTCAGTCATTCAGCACCGAAAAACGCTGGGGGAAGATGCTGTGCGGGAGCTGTCCGACATTACGCAGCGGCACTGGAACCAGCAGGCAGCCCATCCGAAATGGTACGGACTGAATCTGTTTGCCGTGGACGGTGTTGTCTGGCGTACGGCAGACACGCCGGAAAACAGTGCGGCCTTCAGCAGACCCGCCGGGCGAAATGGTATCGGCGATTATCCACAGGTCAGGATAGTTTGTCTGATGGAGCTGAGCAGTCATCTGATCAACGCTAGCGCCTTTGACAGCGAGAACGTCAGCGAAATGTGACTGGCAGCGCAGCTGGCAGAGAGAACGCCGGATGAGAGTATCAATTTATTCTATAAAGGATTTTACTCCCCGGGACTGCTTCATCACTGGCAGATGTCCGAAGAAAAACGGCACTGGCTGCTGCCACTGAAAAAAACAAAATATGAAGTTGTGTGTCAGCTGGGACGGAACGCGGCGACGAGATTGTTGAAATGAAAACCAGTACAAAGGCCCGGAAACTGTGGCCAGCACTCCCCCGGAAGTGAGAGTAAAAGCCCAGAAATATCCGGCAAAAAATGCTGATCACCTTAAGTGACCAGCATTATGGACATCTCGGCGTTTTTTAACCAATACCTGCCGTTTGTAACAACACCAGGCTTAATCCCATTACAGACATTCCGCACAACACCCCATAACTCGGATTGTTGTTAGGATCGATCTCTTTCGCCAGCGGCATCAGTTCATCAACCGACAGCGCCACCATAATCCCCGCAACCGCGGCCATAATGGCGGCCATCACCACCGGTGAAACCAGGCTTCCCAGTATCAGCCACGCCAGTACGCCCCCGAGAATTTCTGCCATTCCCGATATCCCGGCCCAGAACACGGCGGTGCGTTTTGATCCCGTGGCGGCATAAACCGGCCCGGCAACGGCCAGCCCTTCAGGAATATTGTGTAAGGCCACCGCCAGGGCGATACCCAGACCCATCTCCAGATTGCTGCTGGCGGTGACATAGGTCGCGACACCCTCCGGGAAGTTGTGCAGGCTGATGCCGAGCGTCAGGAGGATGGCAGTACGTTTAATCTTTTGCGGCACCGGCGCGACGCTTTTTTGCATCAAATCCTGCGGATGTGCATGGGGCAACATGCGATCGAGGGCAAAATAGCCCAGCAGACCAAAAACAAACATGCCATAACCCAGTACCGGAGACATGCCTTCTGTGCCCAGTGCGGCAGGCAGCATCTCCATCAGAGAGATGAGCAGCATAATGCCGGCAGCAAATCCCAGTGAAAAGGCCAGCACGCGGTTAGACGGCTTTTGACCAAGCACACCGAGGATCGCACCGATAAAGGTGGCGGCACCCGCCAGGATGGTCAGGATCAAGGGGACGGACATGCAATGCTCCTTGTGATAATGATTCTCATTAATACTAATAATTCACGTTGGCCAAAGCGAGAGGGGAACCTCTGTTTTACATATTCCTTACATTCAAATTTCCTGATGATGATCTTCACGCTTATCTGCGTTCATCTTCATCGTGTTAAGCGTAATGTAGCACCATCAAATTGACACCTTCTGTAAGGATATCACCATGACTTCTTCACGTATGCCAGCACTGTTTTTAGGCCACGGTAGCCCAATGAACGTTCTGGAAGACAATGTCTACACCCGCACATGGCGTCACCTGGGTGAGACGTTGCCGCGTCCGAAGGCGATTGTGGTGGTGTCTGCACACTGGTTCACTCGTGGCACTGGCGTAACTGCCATGGAGGCGCCAAAAACAATCCATGATTTTGGCGGTTTCCCGCAGGCGTTGTACGACACGCATTATCCGGCCCCCGGCTCGCCCGAACTGGCACAGAAGCTGGTGGATTTGCTGGCACCTGTCCCGGTCGCGCTGGATAAAGAGGCCTGGGGCTTTGACCACGGCTCATGGGGCGTGCTGATAAAAATGTACCCGGACGCTGACATCCCGATGGTGCAGTTGAGTATCGACAGTACTAAACCGGCAGCCTGGCACATGGAGATGGGCCGCAAGCTGGCTACGCTTCGTGATGAAGGCATTATGCTGGTGGCAAGCGGTAACGTGGTACACAACCTGCGCACGGCGCGCTGGCACGGAGAAAATACGCCTTACCCATGGGCAACGTCCTTTAACGATTACGTCAAAGACAATCTGACCTGGCAAGGCCCGGTTGAGCAGCATCCGCTGGTGAACTATCTGGATCACGAAGGCGGTTCGCTCTCTAACCCAACGCCGGAACACTTCCTGCCGCTGCTGTACGTTCTTGGCGCGTGGGATGGTCAGGAACCGGTGACAATCCCGGTCGACGGTATTGAGATGGGGAGTTTGAGTATGCTGTCGGTGCAGGTGGGGTAAAAAACATGCCGGGTGGCGGCTTCTCCTTACCCGGCCTACATCTCGCGTGTAGGCCCGGTAAGCGTAGCGCCACCGGGCAAGCCTTATTCGACGAAGATGTGCGGATAGAACCGTGACAGATCCTGCGTGATCAGCGCGCGATCTTCGCGGATGCCAATCCCGGCTGGCTGATCGTTGATAAGCCAGCTGCCAATCAGCGTATAGCTGTCGCCAAATTTCGGCAGCTGATAAAACGCCTGGACGATCATTCCTTCTTCGCCGTAAGGCCCTTCAACCGCTTCCAGCGTTTTACCGTTTTCGATAATGGAGACGTTTGCCCCCTCGCGGGAGAAGATTGGCTTCACGACATATTTTTCCATTTGCGGGTAATCATCTTCCGCAAAGTATGCCGGCAGCAGGTTCGGGTGGTTCGGGAACATTTCCCACAGCATCGGCAGCAGGGCTTTGTTGGAGATGATGCTCTTCCATGCCGGTTCCAGCCAGCGCACGCCAGCGTCTTCCAGCTTGGTGGAGAACATCTCACGCAGCATATATTCCCAAGGGTAGAGCTTGAACAGGTTACTGATCACCTGATCCTGCAGGTCAGTAAACTGACCTTTCTCGCCCAGACCGATATCCTCTATATAGAGAAACTCGGTGGCGACTTCCGCTTCGGCAGCACAATCCTGCAGATACTGAACCGTTCCACGATCTTCTTCCGTGTCACGGCAGCAGGCGAGATGCAGCAGGTTGAAACCGTGCTGTTCACGCAGCTCGGCGAAACGCTCAATCAACTTTTCCTGCAGGCTATTGAACTGGTCGCTCTCTTCCGGCAAGTTTCCGGCGTTCATCTGGTCTTCCAGCCAGATCCACTGGAAGAAGGCCGCTTCATACAGAGAAGTTGGTGTATCGGCGTTATTTTCCAGAAGCTTAGGTTCACCCACGCCATCCCACGCCAGATCAAGGCGAGAATAGAGCGAGGGCTGGCTGGTTTTCCACGACTGGCGCACAAAGCCCCAGGTGTGCTTCGGAATGCGGAATTTAGCCATCAGCTCGTCGCTGTCGATGACTTTCTCGACAACCTTCAGGCACATCTGATGGAGCTCTGCCGTCACCGCCTCCAGTTTTTCCACCTGGGCGAGCGTCAGTTTGTAGTAAGCGTCTTCACACCAGTACGGCTCGCCATACATGGTGTGGAAGTTAAAACCGTATTCGGTCGCTTTTTCGCGCCAGTCCGGGCGCTCGGTGATACTGACTCGTTCCATGATCAGCCGCCCATTGAGCGAGTTGACGTGCCCGTCGCGCTGCGCTGCATGCTGGTCTGTTTCGCCACAGATTCACCGAACCCGCCGCGGGTGATGGTGCTGGTGGTAGCCGGTTTCGGAGCCATCGCCGTTTTCGGTACGGTCACGGTGCGGCCAGGCGTTGCTGCGCCATAGCCTTTGCCGCTGGCATCGGTGTATTGGCCGTAGGCCGGGCTGGCCGGGTTTTTCGAGCTAAACAGCGGCTGCTGTTGGTAACCCGCCCCGCCGCCCATCAGGCGGCCCATCATATAGCCGGCCATCAGTGGCATCCAGAAGCTGCCGCTGGACTGAGCCTGCGCCTGATTTTCTGGCGCCGTTCCCGCCTGAGCCGGTGTCTGTTGACACTGGCCTTCACCGAACTCTGCCACGCAGTCTTCGCGTGTGGCATATTTCGGTGCGGTACGTTCCGCTTCTTTCAGGGCGTTGTTATACGCGGTCTTACATTCTGCCGCGTTACCGGTTGCGGCTGAGCAGTCCTCTGCGTTTTGATACAGAGAGACCGTTTCATCGCTTTTCTCACAGCCTGCCAGCATAAAGACAGCGGTAACCGCCAGCGCAACAGGGGTGAGGTGACGCGCGTTCCAGCTTTTGCGGAACGAAGCGTGATTTATGGATTTTGTCCGTTTCATATTTGTCTTCCAGGACCCAGTGGTTATAACGCTCAGGATAGAGGATGAGTGGTTGAAAATGAAGCGAAGAGGGTCGGAATCAGGGGGATCTTTACGTTGGCTTACGTTCGGATGTGATTCAGATGCTCCCTCTCCCTGTGGGAGAGGGCTGGGGTGAGGGCATCAGGCCGCAGTGGGCCTGATGACACTCTTAGTTACGGAACGGATTGCTGCCGGTGTTGGTACGCGCAGCCGCTGGCTGTGCAGCAGGGGCGTTGCTGTTAGCGTTGAAGTTATCAACCGCAGCAACCTGCTCCGGATTCTCCGGTGCCACGCTGTCCGGCGAGGTTGAGACCGGTTTACCCAGCGCATTGTTCAGCGCCAGCAGGTCCTGCTCGTTCAGCGTACCCAGCGCCTGCTTGATGTTCAGCTGGTTAATCAGGTACTGGTAACGTGCACTGGAGAGCTGTTGTTTCGCGTTATACAGCGTGGTGGTCGCGTCCAGCACGTCAACAATGGTACGGGTACCGACGGAGTAACCAGCTTCCATTGCATCCAGGGAGCTTTGGGCAGACACAACGGCCTGTTTATACGCGTTGATGCTGCTGATCGAGGCGTTCACGTTGTTGAACGAAGAGCGCACGGTCTGCACCACGTTGCGGTGGGCGCTTTCCAGCTGCTCGCTTGCGCCAACGAAGTTGTACTGCGCCTGTTTCACCTGAGAATTCACCAAACCGCCCTGATACAGCGGCAGTGAGAAGCTCAGGCCGACTTTGTTCTGGCCCTGGTTGCTGTCGTCATACTGGGCGGTGTTGGTTTTAGAACCGCTGTAGCTGGTATCAGACACGCCGGTGGAGGCGCTCAGGCTCAGGGTTGGCAGATGGCCATCCTGTGCCTGACGAATCTGCTCGCGGGCCAGGTCCTGGCTCAAACGCGCCTGCAGTAAGGTTAGGTTGCGATTTTCTGCTTCTTTCAGCAGGGCATTCACCGCCTGCGGCTTATCGGTCTTGAAGTTATCTACGTTCAGGGAAGCCAGTTCTGGATAGTAATTACCGGTGACCTGACGCAGAGATTCCAGCGCGTTGTCGAGGTTGTTACGCGCGGTCACTTCGTTGGCCAGTACGCTGTCGTACTGTGAACGGGCGTTCTGCACGTCAGTGATGGCGACCAGGCCCACGTTGAAACGCTGGGTGGTTTGATCTAACTGACGGTAAATTGCCTGTTTCTGCGCTTCAGTATAGGAGAGCGAGTCAATCGCGCTCAGCACGTTGAAGTACGCAGTCGCCGTGTTCAGGATCAGCGTTTGCTGGTCGGTCTGATAGGTCACATCCTGGATACCCGCGCTCTTTTCCTGCAGGGTCAGTGCGCGCCATTTGGACATATCAAACAGCGTCTGTGTTAATTGCAGTGAGGCGCTGGTAGCATTGGAGTTAACGCCGTTAGCGTCGCGGAAACCGTTGCTGTAGGTATAATCTGCACCTAAACCTAACTGCGGCAGCAGTGGGCTACGCGCTTCGTTAATCTTTTCAAACGCAGCATCACGATCGGCCGCTGATTTACGTAAATCAGGGTTGCCCAGACGTGCCTGCTGGTAGACCTGTAACAGGTTTTCCGCCTGGCTCATTGCACTGAAGCCCGTCAGGCTCAGGCCGATAAGGATGGGGAGCAATTTCTTCATTTGCATTCCTTGTTGTGAAGCAGTATTAGCGCTGATCTAATTAAAAATAATTGCCGATTCTAACAGAATCATCCACACCAAAAGGTTGGCGTAATGTGCCATGTGGCGTTAATTTGCACCAATCTACCATATAGCCTTGCAAACGGCAGCCAAACAGCCTTGAAATTCATAATTTCATCACCATTGCTACCAGGACTCGACTCATGCAAAAACCAGATAAGTTGCCCGTGACATTCGCCAAAAACGATGTAGAAATTATTGCACGAGAAACGCTTTATAGCGGTTTTTTTTCAATGGAACTTTACCGTTTCAGGCATCGCCTGTTTAACGGTGAGATGAGCGGCGAAATCAGGCGCGAAATTTTTGAGCGCGGGCATGCAGCAGTCTTGCTACCCTTTGACCCAGTGCGTGATGAAGTCGTACTGGTTGAGCAGATTCGCATTGCGGCGTATGACGTCAGTGAAAGCCCGTGGTTGCTGGAGATGGTCGCCGGCATGATCGAAGAGGGCGAGTCGGTTGAAGACGTTGCCCGCCGCGAGGCGCTGGAAGAGGCGGGGCTGATCGTTGGCCGCACAAAACCGGTGCTCAGCTATCTGGCCAGTCCGGGAGGCACCAGCGAGCGCTTGTCCATCATGGTGGGCGAAGTGGACGCCACGACCGCGGATGGGATCCACGGTCTGGCAGATGAAAACGAAGATATTCGGGTTCATGTGGTGAGTCGGGAGCAGGCTTACCAGTGGGTAAAAGAGGGGAAAATCGACAACGCAGCGTCTGTCATCGCCCTGCAATGGCTGCAACTGCATTATCAGACATTACGAAACGAGTGGAAAAAATGAAGCGTTATACACCTGACTTCCCAGAAATGATGCGCCTGTGCGAAACCAATTTCGCACAATTGCGCCGCCTGCTGCCGAGAAACGACGCACCCGGCGAAACGGTAAGCTATCAGGTGAGCAACGCGCAGTATCGATTAACGATAACAGAATCAACGCGCTACACTACGCTGGTGGAAATCGAACAAACGGCACCCAGCATTAGCTACTGGAGCCTGCCGTCAATGACGGTGCGGCTCTACCACGACGCGATGGTCGCTGAAGTGTGTTCAAGTCAGCAGATCTTTCGTTTTAAAGCGCGGTATGATTACCCGAATAAAAAGTTGCATCAACGCGACGAAAAGCATCAAATTAACCAGTTTTTAGCCGACTGGCTAAGATATTGTTTAGCACATGGAGCAATGGCGATTCCGGTTTGTTAGCGTCATAAACCTACCTAAGGACACCATTTGGAAAGCCTGTTGAACCTGACTGTTGCTGGTGGGGCACCAGTCAGGATATTACAAATCACCGATACTCACCTTTTTGCCGAAAAGCATGAAACGCTGCTGGGGGTGAACACCTGGGAGAGTTATCAGGCTGTACTTAGCGCTATTCACGCTGAAAATCGTGCCTGCGATCTGATCGTTGCAACGGGCGATCTGGCGCAGGATCAATCCTCCGCGGCCTACCAGCATTTTGCTGAAGGCATCGCGAGCTTTAGCGTGCCGTGCGTCTGGCTTCCGGGCAACCACGACTTTCAGCCTGCGATGTACAGCTCTCTTCAGGAGGCGGGGATCTCTCCGGCGAAGTGTGTGTTTGCCGGTGAGCAGTGGCAGATCCTGCTGCTCGACAGCCAGGTGTTTGGCGTCCCGCACGGTGAGTTAAGCGAGTTTCAGCTCGACTGGCTGGAGACCAAACTGGCCGCCGAACCGGCGCGACATACGCTGCTTTTGCTTCATCATCATCCGCTTCCGGCGGGCTGTAGCTGGCTCGATCAACACAGCCTGCGCAATTCTGCCGCCCTGGATAGCGTGCTGGCGAAATTCCCGCGCGTGAAGAATCTGCTGTGCGGACACATTCATCAGGAACAGGATCTCGACTGGAATGGCCGTCGTCTGCTGGCGACGCCGTCGACCTGCGTTCAGTTTAAGCCGCACTGCGCGAACTTTACCCTGGATACCATCGCGCCGGGCTGGCGCTGGCTGGAACTGCATGCGGATGGTTCACTGACCACGGAAGTCTGCCGTCTGGCAGGCGCGCAATTCCGCCCCGATACCGCTTCAGAAGGCTATTGATGTCTACGCTCCTCTACCTGCATGGGTTCAACAGCTCGCCGCGATCTGCAAAAGCGACACAGTTACGCCAGTGGCTGAGCGAGCATCATCCGCACGTTGAGATGATTATCCCGCAGCTGCCGCCTTATCCGGCAGAGGCGGCGGAGATGCTGGAATCCATTGTTCTGGAACACGGCGGCGAATCTTTCGGCGTGGTGGGCTCCTCGCTGGGAGGGTATTACGCCACATGGCTCTCGCAATGCTTTATGCTGCCCGCCGTTGTGGTTAACCCGGCGGTTCGACCGTTTGAGCTGCTGCGGGACTTTCTTGGCGAAAACGAGAACCCCTACACCGGCCAACAATATGTGCTAGAGTCACGCCATATTTACGATCTCAAAGTTATGCAGGTCGACCCGCTTGAAGCACCGGACCTGATCTGGCTGCTGCAACAAACGGGTGATGAAGTGCTGGATTACCGCCAGGCAGTGGCGTATTACGCCTCCTGCCGCCAGACTATAGAAGAGGGCGGAAACCATGCTTTCACGGGCTTTGAAGATCATTTCACCCAGATTGTCGATTTTCTTGGACTGCACAGCCTCTGACAATCAATGCGAATTGCTAGTTTAAATCATGACGCAAACCTATAACGCTGATGCCATTGAGGTACTCACCGGGCTTGAGCCGGTTCGCCGCCGCCCGGGGATGTACACCGATACGACGCGCCCAAACCATCTGGGCCAGGAAGTTATTGATAACAGTGTCGACGAAGCGCTGGCAGGCCATGCCAAACGCGTCGACGTTATCCTGCATGCCGATCAGTCGCTGGAAGTTATCGACGACGGTCGCGGCATGCCGGTGGATATCCACCCGGAAGAGGGCGTACCGGCCGTTGAGCTGATCCTCTGCCGACTGCATGCGGGCGGTAAGTTCTCCAACAAGAACTACCAGTTCTCCGGTGGTTTGCACGGTGTGGGGATTTCCGTGGTTAACGCCCTGTCTAAGCGCGTGGAAGTGAATGTTCGTCGCGACGGCCAGGTGTATAACATCGCGTTTGAAAACGGCGAGAAAGTGCAGGATCTGCAGGTTGTCGGCACGTGCGGTAAACGCAACACCGGCACCAGCGTCCACTTCTGGCCTGACGAAAGCTTCTTCGACAGCCCACGTTTCTCCGTTTCTCGCCTGACGCACCTGCTGAAAGCTAAAGCGGTGCTGTGCCCTGGCGTGGAAATCACGTTTAAAGATAACGTCAACAATACCGAGCAGAGCTGGTGCTATGCCGACGGCCTGAACGACTACCTGTGCGAAGCGGTAAACGGCCTGCCGACGCTGCCGGAAAAACCGTTCGTCGGTAATTTCACTGGTGACACCGAAGCAGTGGACTGGGCGCTGCTGTGGCTGCCGGAAGGCGGCGAGCTGCTGACCGAAAGTTACGTCAACCTGATCCCAACCATGCTCGGCGGTACGCACGTTAACGGGCTGCGTCAGGGTCTGCTGGATGCGATGCGTGAATTCTGCGAATACCGCAACATTCTGCCGCGCGGCGTGAAGCTGTCGGCGGAAGATATCTGGGATCGCTGCGCCTACGTGCTTTCCGTGAAGATGCAGGATCCGCAGTTTGCCGGGCAAACCAAAGAGCGTCTCTCCTCGCGTCAGTGCGCGGCCTTTGTTTCCGGCGTGGTCAAAGATGCCTTCACCCTGTGGCTGAACCAGAACGTTCAGGCTGCAGAGATGCTGGCGGAAATGGCGATCTCCAGCGCGCAGCGTCGTCTGCGTGCGGCGAAGAAAGTGGTGCGTAAAAAGCTTACCAGCGGCCCTGCGTTGCCGGGCAAGCTGGCGGACTGTACCGCGCAGGATCTTAACCGTACCGAGCTGTTCCTGGTGGAAGGAGACTCGGCAGGGGGATCGGCCAAGCAGGCGCGCGACCGTGAATACCAGGCGATCATGCCGCTTAAAGGTAAAATCCTGAATACCTGGGAAGTCTCGTCCGATGAAGTGCTGGCCTCGCAGGAAGTGCATGATATCTCTGTTGCGATCGGTATCGATCCGGACAGCGAAGATCTTAGCCAGCTGCGCTACGGCAAGATCTGTATCCTCGCGGATGCGGACTCCGATGGTCTGCACATCGCCACGCTGTTATGCGCACTGTTCGTGAAGCACTTCCGCACGCTGGTGAAAAACGGCCACGTCTACGTCGCGCTGCCGCCGCTCTACCGTATCGATCTCGGCAAAGAGGTGTACTACGCGCTGACGGAAGAAGAGAAAGCGGGTGTGCTGGAGCAGCTCAAGCGCAAGAAGGGCAAACCAAACGTTCAGCGCTTTAAAGGGCTGGGCGAGATGAACCCAATGCAGCTGCGCGAAACCACGCTGGATCCTAACACCCGTCGTCTGGTTCAACTGACCATCAGCGATGAAGATGAACAGCAAACCAACGCCATGATGGATATGCTGCTGGCCAAAAAACGCTCGGAAGACCGACGCAACTGGCTGCAGGAGAAAGGCGATATGGCGGATATTGAGGCCTGATGCCTCAGCCATAGCAATCGTAGGCCCGGTAAGCGCTAGCGCCACCGGGCTTTTTTACATCAAAACGCCATCTTCACCGTAAACTGCACTTCGCGCGGGTCGCCAATCTGGTTGCCCAGGTTGTTGGTCGCAATGGACGAGGTGTCGTAGGTTTTATCAAACAGGTTCTTCACGTTCACCTGCAGCGTCACCGGATACTTCAGCTTCATTTTGTAGGCCACAAAGGCATCGGCAACAAAGTATCCCGGCAAATAATAATCCGCACCGTTGGTCGCTGAACGACGGCTCACGCCGTGCCCACCGCCGCCAAGCGTCAGGGTATTCCCGCCGATCGCGTTATGAATGTCGTAAGTCAGGAACAGAGAACCGGTATGACGCGGCACGTTCGGCAGGGGCTTACCCGCGTAGTCTGGATCCTCCAGCACTTTGGCGTCGGTGTAGCCGTAGCTGGCGATAATATTGGTATTCTCAGTCAGCGATCCGGCAAGATCCACCTCCACACCCTGCGAGCGTACGCGGCCAGCGGTTTTGGCGATGGTTTCACCCCCCACGCTTTCGTTGTACAGCACGTTGCGCTTGTGAATATCAAACAGCGCGATGTTGGCGGTAATGCCATCGAACAGGTCAAATTTAGCCCCCACTTCGTAAGCATTAGACGTTTCCGGCGGCAGGTCACCAATGTAGCTAGCAATGGACGATTGCGGCATAAACGTCTGGGAATAGTTAGCAAACAGTGAGACGGATGGCGTGAGCTTGTAGACCAGCCCCAGCTTCGGCGTCCACTGTTCGTCGCGGCTGTCGGTATTCACATTGAACGGGCGGCCCTTACCCGCATACTGGGTGTAATACTGGTAACGCAGCCCGGCAACGGCAATCCATTTATCGGTGAGATACAGGGCGTCCTGCGCGTAGGCGGAGTAGCTTTCCTGTTTGAGCGTCTGGTCGCTATCAGCGGCGGAGACGGTGGTGCATTTGCTGAGATTGCCGTAGGTCGGATGGTAGATATTGAAATCTTTAACGTTCTTACAGCGCATCATGTCCGTACGCAGCAGATCGTAATTCTCATACGACACACCGGTCAGGATCTCATTGTAAAAGCCCGCGATATCTACGTTCCCCTGCAGATCCGCACGCGTACTGTGCATACGCTGAGTCGAGCCCTGGGTTGCATCCACGCGGCGGGTCAGATTACCCGTTTTGGCGTCATAGGCCATCACGCGCGCCTGGTTATCGCTGTATTTATCCTGGCTAAAGCTGTAGTCAAACTTCGCGGTCCACTGGCTGTTGAGACGATATTCGGCGTTAAGCTGCGCCAGATCGGACTGCCCGTCGGTAACGTTAAACGGCTCGTCAAAGCGGGTTTTACGATCCACGTTTACCGGTTGTTTGGTGCTGAGATCGAAAATGGTTCCTCGATCGAACGGCGTCTTATAGTCGCGATGTGAATAGAGCACGGTCACGGTGGCATCATCACCAAACCAGGTCAACGACGGGGCGATAAAGGTGCTGCGCTCGTTGCCAAAATTACGCCAGTAATCTTCATCCTGATACTCGCCCGTCAGGCGATACGCCAGCCGCGTGCCGTCAATCGGGCCGGTGACATCAACCTGCCCGGTGCCGCCGCCAAAGCTTGAGGAGGTAGCGGAAATTGAGCCGCCGAAGCGGGTTTCCGGGCGTTTGGTAACCACGTTGATCAGGCCGCCAGGATCGAGAATGCCATACAGCGTTGAGGCCGGCCCTTTCAGCACCTCCACGCGCTCGGTCGCGGCATTAAAGCTGCGCGGCAGCACGGTGCGCAGACCGTTGGTCATTATTGACCCGTCGCGGTTCGCGCCAAATCCCCGGCGCACAAACGCATCCTGCGTACCGCCCAGGGTGTTGGTCTGCACCACGTTGCTGACGTTATAAAGGGCTTCATCAAGCGAAGTAGCGTGCTGATCTTCCAGCACTTTATCACTGACGGTATTCACCACCTGCGGAATATCCAGCATTGGCATGTTGGTTAGCGTGGCGGTGGAGGTGTTAAGCGGCTGATAGCCGTTTGTGGCCTCGGCCACGGCATGGGGATCGGCGGTGACGGTCAGCGTTTCGCCGTCGTTAGCCGTTGCGGTGTCGGCCGCCTGCACCAGCGGTGCCATAAACAGCAGTGAAAAGAGCGCGCGCCCTTTTACCCCAGAGAGAGAAGGTGTGAACGTAGCCATTACATCTGTTTTCCCAAAAGATCCCGCGCATGAAGGGCGCGGAAGAATGTATGAGTCATTGCCCTTAATTGTCTGCTCGTTAGCCGTGTGGCATCGAACATGTAATTGAGAATCATTCAATCATGCGGCAATGTAGTAGTAAATGGAAAAAGCAAAAATCGGCTACAGCCTGAAACCTCCCGTCCTGATATAAGTGGATTCCATATAATTCATTGAAAACGCTTAAATAAAAAATAACACCGCCGCTGTAGTACCTGTTATTTAACCCTGGCTTTATCAGGGTGTTTATCCCCTTGACTACTACATGGCGCAGCGGCAAACTTTCAAAAGAGAATGAGTTTTATTTTTATTTGTTCGATTTTTTATTAAGTTGGCATTCACGTGGCGCACAACACCCATAAACCGGGGCTGGTTCTGGAGAACCTCTCCGCGGGCTATCAGAAAAAAATCATCGTCGATGATATCTCCCTTGCGATCCCCCGGCAGAAAATGACCGTGCTGGTGGGGGCGAACGGCTGTGGAAAATCCACGCTACTGAGCACTATCGCGCGTCTGCTGCAACCGCTTGGCGGGGCAGCGCTGCTTGATGGCAAAGCCATTCACGAGCAACCAACCAGAGCGGTAGCCCGCCAGCTGGGGATCCTGCCGCAATCTCCGCTGCTGCCGGAAGGGCTGACGGTGTTTGAGCTGGTATCACGCGGCCGTTTTCCCTGGCAAAATTTTATGCGCCAGTGGAGCGATGAAGACGAGCAGGCCGTTGAAGAGGCTCTGCACCTGACCGGTACGGCAGAGTTTGCACATCAGCCCGTCGAAAGCCTCTCCGGCGGCCAGCGCCAGCGCTGCTGGATCGCAATGGCCCTGGCGCAGCAAACGCCCTATATCCTGCTGGATGAACCGACAACCTTTCTCGATCTCCGCTATCAGGTGGAGATCCTCGAGCTGCTGCATACCCTGACCCGCCAGCATGGCCGTACGGTGGTGGTGGTGCTCCACGATCTCAACTTCGCCGTCAACTATGGCGATTCCCTGGTCTTTTTACGCCAGGGCAAAGTCGAGGGGGTATTGCATGAAGGCGAGGTCTGCACGCCGGAACTCATCAAAGCGGTGTTTGATGTCGATGTCCATATGTCGGTTAATCCCCTGACCGGTAAGCCGTTCTTTATGCCATTCCGCCAGGCGGCGGAAAAATCATGATGCGAACGTCACTGGCTTTCCTGCTGTTTGCCTTGCTGCTGATGATGGGCGCGATTGCCCACCTGGGTATCGGTGCGCGTGTCATTGCTCCCCAGACGGTGGTGCAGGCCTTGCTTCATTTCGACCCGCGCAATTTCGATCACAACGTGATTGTCAGATTACGCCTGATACGGCTGGCTGCCGCCATGGTCACCGGGGCGGCGCTGGGCGTGGCGGGCGTGTTGTTACAGTCGGTGATCCGTAACCCGCTGGGCGAGCCGCATATTCTGGGGCTTAACGCGGGGGCGGCGCTGGCCGTGGTGCTGACCAGCGCGCTTGGGTTTACCTTGCCGTTTGGCTGCCCGCTGATTGCTGCTGTCGGTGCCGCCGCGCTGTTTATGCTGGTGCTGACGTTCTCCTCTTCAGGGCGAACCGGCCTCACGCCGATGAAAATTACCTTATGCGGCGTGGCGATGTCGGCGTTTGCGTCGTCGATTACCGCCACGGTGCTGATTCTGGATGAACAGACGCTGCTTGCCATGCGCACCTGGCTGGCGGGAGATCTTGCCGGGCTTAACGCGGAGATCGTTCGCAGCGCATCCTGGGTTGCCGCTGTGGGGTTCGCTCTGGCGCTCTGGCTGTCGCCATCGCTCAATATGCTGGCACTGGGCGACCGGATGGCGCAGGGGCTGGGCGTGTCGCTGCTCAAAACTCGCCTTTTGGCTCTGCTGGCGATTGCGCTGCTTTGCGGCGCAGCCGTCTCCATTGCCGGGCCGATTGGTTTTATTGGCCTGGTCGTGCCACAGCTTATCCGCCGTCTGGTGTCGGTGGACTTACGCGTGATGGTGCCGCTTTCTGCCCTGTGCGGGGCACTGGTGTTACTGCTGGCGGATATCGCGGCCCGTACGCTGTTTACGCCGTATGAGCTGGCGACCGGGATCATGACCGCGCTGGTGGGTGCTCCTCTCTTTATCCTGATGGCATCAAGGATGTTCAAATGAGCCGGGCCGGACTGCGTGCATGGCGTGTCGGGCCGTTTTCCGGGCAGGTACGCCCGGCGGCAGTGGCGCGCGTTACGCTTATCGCTCTAATGGGCATTCTCCTGCTGGGGTTTGGCCTGACGCACGGTTCGCTTCCCATTCCCACTTCCGCCATCGGGCGCGCGCTGTTCTCCGGAGAACCCCTGGAGGCGGATGCGCGCTATATCGTGATGGATATCCGCCTGCCACGGCTGCTGATGGCCATTTTAAGCGGCGCGATGCTGGGCATGGCGGGGGCGGCGATGCAGTCCATCACCCGCAATGGCCTGGCCGATCCGGGGCTTATTGGCGTGAAAGAAGGCTGCAGCGCGGCGGTGCTGCTGCTGATTTTTCAGTTCCCGGCGCTGGGGCTGGCCTGGCGTCCGCTGGTCGGGATGGCCGGTGGTCTCATTACCGCGCTGCTGGTGGTGGCGCTGGCCCGCGATATCTCGCGTCCGCGTTTTATTCTGATTGGGATTGGCGTGTCATGGGCTTTCTCTGCGGCAATGGGGATCTTTATGACCACCGCCGACGTGCGCGATGTGCAGACGGCGATGCTGTGGCTGGCGGGGAGCCTGCACGCGGCAAACTGGACGCTGGTCGGTATCGCCGCAGCCTGGGCGGCCCCGGCGTTTGCGCTGCTGCTCTTTACTGCCCGCGCGGCTGACGTGGCATTGCTGGGTAACCACGCCGCAACGGGGCTCGGGGTTCGCACCGCACGATTAGCGCTACTGCGCGTTCTCGCGCCGGTGGTGTTCACGGCGGCCTGTGTCTCCTGCGTGGGGAGTATTGGTTTTGTGGGGCTGATTGCGCCGCATATGGCGCGTCTGGTGATGCGCGGTGGGCAAACCGCGTTGTTGATGGGCAGTGCCGTGCTGGGGGCGCTGCTGGTGCTGCTGGCGGATACCGTCGGGCGGCTGGCATTCCTGCCGTTGCAGTTACCGGCGGGGATTGTGATTTCACTGATTGGCGGACCGTTTTTCCTGCTGCTGCTCTGGCAGCGTCGGGACAGATTTTAGAGGACTATGATGCGCGTACTTGTTTCGATGCTGTTGCTGATAGGGTTTGCGGTGGGTGCGGCGGAGCCTACGCAGACGTTCACTGACGATCTGGGGCGTAAGGTGGAGGTGCCGCTTCACCCGAAGCGGATCGTCTCGTTGCACGACCTGGATATCACCATTCCACTGATTGAGCTTGGCGTACCGCCCGTCGCCAGCCATGGCCGCACGCGCCCGGACGGCAGCCATTTTCTGCGCGCCAGCGGCATGCTGACGGGGGTGGATTTCGATAATTCCGACATCAAATTCATCGGCACGGCGGATATCGACATTGAAGCCATTGCCGCCGCCAAACCCGATCTGATCATCACTGAGCCGACCCGCAACACGCCGGTGGAACAGCTGGAGAAGATTGCCCCGACGGTGAGTATCGACCATCTCGACGGCGGTGCACCGGAGATCTACCGCAAGCTGGCGCAGCTCACCGGTACGCAGGCGCGGCTGAAAATCCTGGAGCGCCGCTATCAGGAGCAAATCAGGGCGCTGAAGGCGACCATCGATACGCGCAAAATCACCGTGTCGGTGATTCAGGCTAACCAGGGAAAAATCAATGCCATGCACAGCTACCACTCTTTAGGCCGCGTGCTGCGTGACGCCGGATTTACCTTCCCGCCGCTGATTGAGAATATCCCGGAAGGGGGACGGATTGACGTCAGCGCCGAACGTCTGCCGGAGCTGGACGCCGATTTTGTCTTTGCCACCTGGCGCGGCGACACCGGGGGTAAACCGCAGGACGAGCTGGCGGCGATGGAGGCGGTGATGCCGGGCTGGTGCCAGTTCCTGAACGCCTGTCGGACCGGCCACTACGTGCTGATTTCACGCGAAGAGGCCATTTCGAACTCCTTCGCCTCTTTAGGGCTGATGGCCGCGCAGGTACAGTCGCAGATTGCCGGGCGGCCATTGCCGGAGGTATCACCGTGATCCGTAAAGAGAAAGGGCGTGTGGATGTTTACGGGGAGCGCTTTCGCGCACGTGCACATCATCTGACGCCGCGTCTGCTGCAGGTGGCGCGCTACATCAACGAGAACCGGGAAGCGGTGATGGAGCAGACGGCAATGGAAATCGCCACGCTGCTAAAAACCTCGGACGCCACCGTGGTGCGCGCGATCCAGGCGCTGGGTTTTGCCGGGCTGCGCGATCTGAAGCAGACGCTGGAGCAGTGGTTTGGTCCGGTGGTGACATCCAGCGAAAAGATCTCCTCAACGGTCAACACGCTCACCAGCGACGTTAACGCGAGCATCGATTTTGTGCTGGAAGGGCATCAGCACACCTGTGAGGTCTTGTCACAACCGCACAACCGCTATGCGATGGCGCAGGCGGTGTCGCTGCTGGCGCAGGCCAGGCAGGTGGCGATCTTCGGCATTGGTGCCTCCGGCATTCTGGCCGAGTACACCGCCAGATTATTCAGCCGGATGGGGCTCCCCGCCATGCCGCTCAACCGCACCGGGATAGGCCTTGCCGAACAGTTGATTGCGCTCCAGCGCGGCGATGTGCTGGTGATGATGGCGCAAAAATCTGCACACCGGGAAGGACAAACCACGTTGCGGGAAGCCAAACGTCTGGGGATCCCGACGATTTTGCTGACCAACGCTCTGGACTCACGTTTCAGCAAAGAGGCCAGCGTGGTGATCCATGTGCCGCGCGGCGGAGAAAAGGGCAAAATCCCGCTGCACGGTACGGTGCTGCTGTGCCTGGAGATGATTATTTTGTCCGTCGCCTCCACCGAGCCGCAGCGCACCATCAAATCCATGAAGCGCATCAACGAGTTTCATCGTGGGTTAAAGCCGGGGAAGAAGAGCGGTTAAAGCATGCAGGGCGCTCACGCCGTTCATCGGTCAGCATGGTTCTTCCGGTACTGCAACGGCGTCTCGCCAATTCCCTTCTTAAACGCGCTGATAAACCACGTCACGTCGGAAAATCCCACCTGGGTGGCAATCTCGCGTACGCTCGCCTCGCTGTGCAGCAGGCGCTCGCAGGCCTTGCGCAGCCTTAGCGTATTCAGATAGTTGTGGATCTTCTCGCCTGTTTCCGCATGGAATTTTCGCGATACGTAGCTGCGGGATTTCCCCAGCGTTTCTGCCAGTGCATCCAGGCGAAATTTCTCCTGGTAATGTTCGTCCAGCCAGAACATCACCTGGCTGGCGAGCCCAAGGCTACTGCCCGGCGCACGGGCATTATCGTCCGGGAGCATGGCGAATAAACCAATCAACAGCGCGGCTATTCCCTCGCGGGTTAAAGGCGACGGGTAACAGCCGAGCAGATGATCGACATGGTGATGGCAGTGCGCCAGATCGGCAACCCACGCTCCGGCGCCGCGGGCAGAAAGTTTCTGCAGCCGCTGCTGCGTGTGGGGAAAATCGCGCAGGGCTGTAAGCACCGCGTGAGGGTCGAGATGAATAATGGTACGTCGGTAAATCGCTTCTGCCTGCTCATCCACCCTCACTTTATGCAGGGTAAACGGCGGAAAGAAAAACAGCCGCCCGGGGCGCATGGTGTAGTGACGGTTATCGACAATGGCGACGCCAAATCCTTCTTCTACATACAGAATCTCCAGACACTGATGCCAGTGATGATAACGCACGGTATTGGCAAACAGACGGCTGAATGACACGACGGTGTCATTTAAGGTGATCAGTTCCAGCCGGTCGGAGGTGGGCGTGTCGCGCATAGTGCAATAAAACTCAATTTTCTGCCGTTATATTCTCGTTATAAACCACCTTTTTAAATTTTCTCAACTGGAGGTTTATTTAGCCTTCACGGCTGTGACGTGGCTAACATTTATCCCCCTTGCGGATTCACTATCCTTCGTCGCAGTTGATGACGAGGGCGAGCGTATGTCTAAAAAATCAAATCCATTGTCTTCGCGCCAGGAGGTGGTGGCGTCGTTACATGACCTGCTGGGCGCGCTGGATAAGTCCTTTCCGCAGGATTGTTCACGGTTCTCGCTGGGAGAAACCTGTGCGCACTACCCCACGGAGATTGCGCAGATGGAAGGGCTATCCCGCGCGCTGTGGGGGTTGTTTCCGCTGATGGCGGGCGGCGGGGACGAGCCGTTTAGTGAGAAGTACCTGACCGCCATTAAGCTCGGCACCGATCCGCAGAGCCCGGGCTATTGGGGGGAAACCGGCCCGTACGACCAGCGTCTGGTGGAGATGGCGGCTTACGGCCTGGGGCTGGCGCTGCTGGGGGATAAGCTCACCCGCCGCTTCAGCGAACGTGAGGTAATGAACCTGCACGCGTGGCTCAACCAGATCACCGATGCGCAGATGCCGGACAGCAACTGGAACTACTTCGCGATTATGGTGCAGCTTGGTTTCAAATGTGCCGGGCTGCCGTATGATCCGCGCGCCATCGACCGTCGGTTTGCGATGATGGAGGCGTATTATCTGGGTGACGGCTGGTATTCTGACGGTCCGGGCCGCCCGAAGGATTACTACATCTCAATGGCGTTCCACTTCTACGGCCTGATTTATGCCACCCTCAGCGGTGATGAAAAAAGGGCGGAGGTGTTACGCGAGCGTGCCCGTCAGTTTGCCGAAGATTTTATTTACTGGTCTGCCGCCGACGGCGCGTTGGTACCGTTTGGCCGGAGCCTTACCTATCGCTTCGCGATGGTCGCTTTCTGGAGCGCAGTGGCCTTTTCCGGGCTGAATGTCTTCTCGCCGGGCATCGTGAAGGGCATTGTGCTGCGCCATCTTCGCTGGTGGCAGCGGCAGCCGATGACCGATCGCGACGGTATTTTGACCCTCGGTTTTACTTATCCCAACCTGGTGATGTGCGAGGATTATAACGCCCCCGGCTCACCGTACTGGGCGCTGAAAACGTACCTGATTCTGGCCTTGCCGGAGTCACACCCGTTCTGGCAGGCAGATGAGCAGCCGCTCCCCTCGCTGGCGGAAAAACGCGTGATCCACCCTGCGCAGCACATCCTGATGCATGCGGATAACTCACAGCACGTCACGATGCTCACTGCCGGTCAGCTTGAGCTGAATAACTACGTCAACACCGAAGCCAAATACACCAAATTTGCGTACTCAAGCCGCTTTGGCTTCACCCTCGAACGGGGACGCTTTGGCCTGAAACATGCCGCCTGCGACTCGATGTTACTGCTGGCGGAGGGGGATAACTACTTCCGCGGGCGTCGTGAATGCGCGGAGGTGCGGGTGGATGAGAACTACCTCTATTCACGCTGGTCACCCTGGCATGATGTCCATGTCGAAACCTGGCAAATTCCCTTTGGCGAGTGGCACGTGCGTCTGCACCGCATTAACAGCGCTCGCACCCTTCAGGCAGTGGAGGGCGGTTTTGCGGTGATGAAAACCGAACACCACATTCATGAGCGTGGCTGTTACCTGACGGCCAGCAACGGCAGCAGCGTGATTGTCGATCTTTCCCCGGCCATTGCCCGGGAGCCAGACAGCATCGTCACGCCGCCGAACAGCAGCATTATGTTCCCGGAATGCGCATCCATTCCGCTGTTAAAAACCGATCTCCCTCAGGGAGAGAGCTGGCTCTGTTGCGCCGTCGTGGCCAGCGAGAACCCCCCCGCGGCATTGGCACCTGAACTGAAGATGACCCCTGACCAGGTCGCGATCCGCGAACCCGGAGGCGAACGTAAGCTGTCGTTCACATTATAAAAATCTGACCCTACACGTCGGCGAGGATGATATGAAAAGTACATCTACAACGAACAGAACCGAATATTACAAAATCAGCAGCTTTATATTTCTCTATTTTTTTACCTGGTCCGCCAGTATTGGGCTATTAGCCATCTGGCTCGGCCAAAAGGCGAATCTCAGCGGCTCGGTAATTGGCACTGTCTTTGCGGTCAACGGTGTCTTCTCAGTCATTCTTAAACCGATCTACGGCTATATTCTCGATAAGATCGGCATGAGTAAATACCTGCTCTATTTTGTGGTTGCCATGTCCGCACTGATGGCGCCGTTCTTTATTTATGTTTATCAGCCGCTACTGATGTCCAATACTCTGGTGGGGATCATCATTGGCGCGCTCTATTTAAGCTTTGCCTGGTACGCGGGCGTGGCGGCGTGTGAATCCTATTCTGACCGCTTTAGCCGTTTAAACGGTATGGAGTTCGGGCAAATTCGCATGTGGGGATCGCTTGGCTGGGCCGTGGCGTCCTCGTTCTCCGGTCTGCTGTTTAATCTCTCTCCGGCGTATAACTTTATTTTGGGCAGCGTCGCATCCATCATCATGCTGATCGTCCTTGTGAGCCTGAAAGTGAATACTAACTCCGCTCACGCCAGCGAGGTGCTGACCAAAGAGAAAATCGCCCCTGCGGATGTCTATGCCCTGCTGCGTAACCGCAAGTTCTGGGCGTTCTGCCTGTATGTGGCGGGCGTGGCGTGGATGATGTTTATTGCCGAGCAGCAGTTCTCACGCTATTTCGTCACGTTCTTTGATGATATTCACCAGGGTAACGCGGTGTTCGGTTATCTGGGAACCGTACAGTCGGGTATGGAATTTGTGATGTATATGGTGATCCCGCTGTTGGTGAATAGTATTGGTGCCAAGCGTGGACTGTTAATTGTCGGGCTGGTGGTTGGTGCGCGACTGATTATTTCCGGCCTGTGCGATTCCCATCTGTTAATTTCCGTACTGAAACCGCTGTATGGCCTGGAAATATGTCTGCTGCTGGTCTCGGTCTTTAAATATATTGCTGAGCATTTCGATAAACGCGTTAACGCCACCATGTATCTGCTGGGCTATCAGGCCATGCTCTACGTGGGCAACGTGGTTGTCTCTTCGCCTGCCGGCTATCTGTATGACCGCATCGGCTTTGAGCACACCTATATCATTATGGGAGCCACGGCGCTGACCTTTACGTTTATCTCTGCCTTTACGTTATCCGCCTGCCAGAGCAAATGGCGCGGTACCCGCTCGCTGAACGCAGCAGAACCCTCATCCCGGTAATTTAAAGGACCCGAAACATGTTAAGTCGTATCAAAGAGGAACACCTGCAGGCTATTCCTGTCCCCGTTGAATCGCGGACATTACGTGATGAACTCAGCTCTGCCCGCAGTCACGTGCTTGAGCTGATTAGCCGTCATTTGGTGGCGTTCGGTGACCGATTCCCGGCAGAAACCTGCCAGAACGGGGTTTATCCGCTGACGGAGAATGTGGAGTGGACCACCAGCTTCTGGACCGGTCAGCTATGGCTGGCGTGGGAGATGAGCGGTGAGACAACGTTCCGCGAGATGGCTGAAAAACACGTGCGCTCGTTTGGCCTGCGCATCGCCGGGCGTAATGATACCAACACTCATGATTTGGGGTTCCTGTATACGCTCTCCTGCGTGGCGGCCTGGCGACTGACCGGTTACCGCGAGGCGCGCGGGTTCGCCCTGCTGGCGGCTGAAGCCCTGCTGGAGCGCTTTCACCCGAAGGCGAAAATTATTCAGGCCTGGGGCGATCTGTCAGACCCGGAGCAGGCCGGGCGGATGATTATCGACTGCAACATGAATCTGCCGCTGCTCTACTGGGCGACGGAACAAACCGGCGACGCGCGCTTTGCTGACGCCGCAAAAGCCCACGTGATGCAGGCCGCTACGTACCTGATTCGTGAAGATGCCTCGACGTTCCACACCTACTACATGGATGTGGTTACCGGCGCGCCTCGTTACGGCAACACGCAGCAAGGATACGCGGACGACTCCTGCTGGTCCCGCGGGCAGGCGTGGGGGATCTACGGTTTTATGCTGAGCTATCTCTATACCGGCGATAAGACGATGATTGTGCTGTCAAAACGCCTGGCAAATTACTTTCTTAATCGTCTGCCGGAGGATTATGTCTGCCACTGGGATCTGGCGCTGCTGGGGACAGATGCACTGCGGGATTCCTCCTCGGCGGCCATTGCCGTCTGCGGGCTGCTGGAGCTGGTAAAACAGTTGCCGGTCACGGATCCGGATCGTGAACGTTATCTGGACTGGGCTAAAGGGATTATGTCGTCACTGACAAAGCACTATCTGATGGGCAAAGACGAGAAGGGGAACGGGCTGCTTAAGCACGCTGTCTATCACCTGGCGAGCAACAAAGGCGTGGATGAGTGTGCGAGCTGGGGCGATTACTTCTACGTTGAGGCGCTGGTGCGGTTCACCCAGAGCTGGAAGCCGTACTGGTAAAAGGTCGGGGGCACGCCCCCGACGTGTGGGTTACGCCTTAGGAATACGCAGCGTCTGGCCGGGATAAATCTTGTCCGGGCTGGAGAGCATCGGGCGGTTCGCCTCAAAAATCTTGTTGTACTGGTTGGCATCCCCGTACACGGTTTTGGAGATGGCGCTGAGGGTGTCGCCTGATTTCACCGTATAGTAAGTGGCTTCATCTTTGGCATCAGTGGCGGTGATGTTGTTTTCCACCTCGCTGACGCCCGCAATATTGCCGACGGCGACCTGGATTTTTTCTTTCTGCTCTTGGGTCAGCCCGTCGCCCGTTACGCTGGCTTTACCGTCGGTAACGTTGACCTGCACTTTATCCGCGCCGGGAATGTTGAGTTTCTTGAGGTGCTCGGTGATTTTGTCGCTCTGGCCTTTATGATCGGTCAGGTTGTCCCACAGCTTTTCGCCTGCTTCTTTTACGAAGTTAAAAAGTCCCATTCCTTCCTCCTGTTAATCATGAAGTCAGAATAAGCATAGCAGGTCAGAGAGATTTCCCTCTCCGAAAGGAGAGGGAAGGCAGGTTTTACACCCCTTGCTCCAGAATACGGATGTGGGTTTCCAGCACGTCACCTTTTACCGCATCGCTCCACGCTTTCATGTGTGCGGTCTGCAGGTGCGCTTCGAGATGCGCCACGGTTTCCCACTGCTCAACCATGATGATGGAGTCCGGCGCGGTGGCCTGGAAGCTGGCGTTGGTTGCGGCGTCAACCATCGGCGCATAGCCGTGGCAGCCTTCTTCTTGCAGTACGGTTGGGATAATTTTCGCGAACTGATCCAGCACCGCCTGGCGGTGATGTTGGCCAGGACGGGTACGGATTTCAGCAATAACGGTAAGCATAATTAACTCCTTCTAATTCCAGGTTACCAGTTAAGCAAAAATTTCAGCCAGATGCTTGCGATATTCTGCGATATAGCGCGGGACGTCAGGCATTTTAATCACGTCGTTGACGATAAAGGTCGGCAGCGGGTCCATGCCGAGGAACTGGTTAGCCTTGTGGAACGGCAGGTATGCGCCGTCTACCCCTACGCCTTCAAAGAACTGATCTTTATCGGTGAACGCGTCCAGCGGGGCGTTCCAGGTCAGGGAGAGCATATATTTCTTACCCTGAATCAGGCCGCCTGAACCATATTTTTTAGACGCGTCGGAACGGGTACGGCCGTCGCTGGCATACAGTGAACCGTGGCCCTCAGTGAACACGTCATCCATGTATTTTTTCACGGTCCACGGTGCGCCCATCCACCAGCCCGGCATTTGCCAGATAACCACGTCAGCCCACAGGAAGTTCTGCACTTCGGCTTTCACGTCGTAATGGCTGTCTGCGCGCACAACCTTAACATCATGCCCGGCGTCGCGCAGGAAGCCGTCCGCGACCTCGGTCAGGGTGTCATTCAATTGGCCTTTAGAGTGGGCGAATTCTTTCGCACCGTTGATAATCAGAATGTTGCTCATTATTTGTCCTCGTCGATGAGAGTATGGCGAGTATTCTACGCGCGAGGGCGATACGGTAAAATGAGCAAAATGTGCAAAGTCTTTTGCGTTAAATGCAATAATCCCTTACCAGCACACCTTCACATCAACGCCGCCTTCCGCAGCATTATCCAGTGAAACGCGCATACCGTGCAGGGCAGCAATGCGTTTTACAATCGATAACCCCAGTCCGCTGCCCGTGGCATCCTGGCCGGGTGGACGATAAAAACGCTCGCCAATACGGGCCAACGCCTCGGGGGCGATCCCTGGTCCGTTGTCGCGTACGGAGAAGCAACGGGCGTCCAGCGTAACGTCAACCACGCTACCGCGCGGGCTGTAACGAACGGCGTTATCCAGCAGGTTACGCACCAGCAGGCTCAACAGCAGCGGCTGACCCGTGCGTTCAGCCTGCGGGGCGTTGATGTTCAGGCGAACATCGATACCCGCCTGCTGCGCCGGATGCCAGATGTCCAGAACCGCTGATTGCAGCAAATCGGCCATCTTTATCGGTTCGACATCGTCGAGATTTTCCAGAGAATCCAGACGCGAGAGAGTGAGGAGTTGATCCACCAGCCGGGAGGCCCGGTCGATCCCCGCGTGGAGCTGCGAGAGCGCTTTTTCCTGCGCCTGCGGGTCGTCCAGAGAGAGTTGCGCCACGTCGGTTTGCACCTTCAGGGCCGCCAGCGGGCTACGTAATTCGTGCGCGGCATCGGAGGTAAAGCGGCGCTCGCGGCTCATCATCTCCTGGGTTCGGGTAAAGAGGTGGTTCAGGGAGTCCAGAAGGGGGCGCACTTCTGATGGCACGCCCTGTGTCGGCAGAGTGTCGGTGGCATCCGGTGAGCGCAGGCGCAACGTCTGAGCCAGTTTTTTCAATGGCTTAAGCTCCCGGCTCAGCAGGACAATCAGCAACAGCAGCATCACCGGTAGCGCCACCAGCCACGGCGTCAGCTGCGAGCTGACCACATCCAGCGCCATCTCCTGCCGGTATTCCCACTCCTGACCGACCACCACGCGGTACTTCCCGTCCGGCGAGGTCAGCCATAAGAAACGCCAGTCATCGTTGTCGTCTTTGAGCCTGCCGTCATCAAACCCATCGCGGCGATAGTGATACGGGATGTCGCGGCCGTTTTCCCCGTCATTGAGGATCATCGTGCCGTCGGTAGCGTAAATGGCGAAGGCCAGAGCATCGTCGTCCAGGCGACCGTGCTTCACTTTTTTGGGGATCTCGCGCATCCGCTCCGGAGCGCGGATCTCATCCAGATCCATCGTCAGCAGCCGTTTAGCAAACAGCATCTGCTGGGTATCAAACAGCTTATCAAGCTTGTGGGTCGTCTGCTGCCAGGCGACAAGGCTTGCGGCAAACCAGGCCGTCAGCGACAGCAGCAGAAAAAGAAGCGTCAGACGGAGTTTCAGGCTCAGTTTCATGCGTCTCCCAGGGTATAGCCGATGCCATGAACCGTGCGGATAAACTCGCTGCCCAGCTTACGCCGCAGATGATGGACGTGAACTTCCACGGCGTTACTGGAGACGTCATCGTCCCACGTATAGAGCTTCTCTTCGATCGCTTTACGCGGCAGGACGCGGCCCGCATTGCGCATCAGTAACTCCAGCAGGGCGAACTCTTTGGGCTTGAGGGCCAGCGTTTCCCCCTCCAGCGTGGCGACGAGGCTTGTCGGGTCGAGCGTCACTTTGCCGTGACGCAGTTCGCTGCGCGTCTGACCGTGGCTGCGACGCACCAGCGCCTCAAGGCGGGCGGCCACTTCGATCAGCGCGAAGGGTTTGCAGAGATAATCATCGGCTCCCAGGCGTAGCCCCTCGACGCGCTGATTCAGCGCATCCCGCGCGGTCAGGATAAGCACCGGCTCGCTGCGCCCGCTTTCGCGCCAGGCGCGCAGGATCGCCAGACCGTCGATCTCCGGTAGCGTCAGGTCAAGCACCACCGCATCGTAAGGGGCAGAACAGAGCGCCGCCTGGCCGGTTTTTCCGTCGGTGAACCAGTCCACGCTGAAGCCCATTTTGCTTAAGCCCGCTTTGATGCCATCGCCAATCAGCTTGTCGTCTTCTACCAGTAATATGCGCATATCCCCTCCTTGATGGCGTCAGTAAACCCTCTGGATCCGCCTGCTGTACAGTAAAAAAATAAAAATTTTCCCCTTAAGAAGTTGTTAAGGATTACCCTGTTTAATGGATTGCGACACCACATTAAAGGGAGAGATGAATATGAAAAAATTCGCTGCAATGGCTGCTATCATGATGATGACCACCGCACCGGTCTTCGCTGCTCAGGGCGGTTTTACGGGCCTATCAGCTACCCAACCCCAGACTCAGACGCAGGCAGGCGGTTTTGTTGATAACAACGCCAACCTGACAACGGCCGCGAAAGTCAAAGACCTGAAGGACGACGCCTGGGTGAAGCTGCGCGGGAACATCACCGAACGCCTGTCCGATGACCGCTACACCTTCCGCGACGAGACCGGCACGGTGGTGGTTGAGATTGATCATAAGCGCTGGAACGGTGTGACCGTGTCCCCGCAAGATAAAGTCGAGCTGCAGGGTAAGGTCGATAAAGACTGGAACGAATTTGAAATCGACGTGAAGCAGGTTATCAAGCTGACGAAATAACCCAGAAAGGGCCGCTTATCCGGCCCTTTTTCTTTGTGACTCAACTCGCCAGATAGGGTAGTATCTGCGGCAATATTGCCTGAAACCCATCGGTTTCTGAGTTGAGGAATCACACGTAATGAGCGATATGGCAGAGCGCCTCGCGCTACATGAATTCACGGAAAACGCCTACCTGAACTACTCCATGTACGTCATCATGGACAGGGCATTGCCGTTTATCGGGGATGGCCTGAAGCCCGTTCAGCGTCGCATCGTCTATGCGATGTCCGAGCTGGGGCTGAACGCCACCGCCAAGTTCAAGAAATCCGCCCGTACCGTCGGCGACGTACTGGGTAAATACCATCCGCACGGCGACAGCGCCTGCTATGAAGCGATGGTGCTGATGGCCCAGCCGTTCTCTTATCGTTACCCGCTGGTGGACGGTCAGGGGAACTGGGGGGCACCGGACGATCCGAAATCCTTCGCGGCGATGCGTTATACCGAATCCCGCCTGTCTAAATATGCCGAAGTGCTGCTGGGTGAACTCGGCCAGGGGACGGTGGACTGGGTGCCAAACTTCGACGGTACGCTGCAGGAGCCGAAAATGCTGCCTGCGCGTCTGCCGAATATCCTGCTGAACGGCACCACCGGTATCGCGGTCGGTATGGCGACGGACATCCCGCCACACAACCTGCGTGAAGTGGCGAAAGCCGCCATCACCCTGATTGAACAGCCGAAAACCTCGCTGGACGAGCTGCTGGATATCGTTCAGGGGCCGGACTTCCCGACCGAAGCTGAGATCATCACCTCGCGTGCGGAAATCCGCAAAATCTACCAGAATGGCCGTGGCTCCGTGCGCATGCGCGCGGTGTGGACCAAAGAGGACGGCGCCGTGGTGATCACCGCGCTGCCGCATCAGGTCTCTGGTGCCAAGGTGCTGGAGCAGATCGCCTCCCAGATGCGCAATAAAAAGCTGCCGATGGTGGACGACCTGCGCGATGAATCCGACCACGAAAACCCAACCCGTCTGGTGATCGTACCGCGCTCTAACCGCGTGGACATGGAGCAGGTGATGAACCACCTGTTCGCCACCACCGACCTGGAAAAAAGCTACCGCATCAACCTGAACATGATCGGTCTGGACGGACGCCCGGCGGTGAAAAACCTGCTGGAGATCCTCTCCGAATGGCTGACCTTCCGTCGCGATACGGTGCGCCGTCGTCTGAACCATCGTCTGGAGAAAGTGCTTAAGCGCTTGCATATCCTCGAAGGTTTGCTGGTGGCGTTCCTCAATATCGATGAAGTCATTGAGATCATCCGTACCGAGGATGAGCCGAAGCCCGCGTTAATGTCGCGCTTTGGTATCAGTGAAACCCAGGCTGAAGCGATCCTCGAACTGAAGCTGCGCCATCTCGCTAAGCTGGAAGAGATGAAGATCCGCGGTGAGCAGAACGAGCTGGAAAAAGAGCGCGATCAGCTGCAGGCGATCCTCGCGTCCGAACGCAAGATGAACACCCTGCTGAAGAAAGAGTTGCAGGCCGATGCCGATGCCTTCGGCGACGACCGCCGTTCTCCGCTGCATGAGCGCGAAGAAGCGAAGGCGATGAACGAGCATGACATGCAGCCTTCAGAGCCGGTCACCATCGTCCTGTCCCAGAGCGGCTGGGTGCGTAGCGCCAAAGGCCATGATATCGACGCGCCGGGGCTGAGCTACAAAGCGGGCGACAGCTTCAAGGCGGCCGTGAAAGGCAAGAGCAACCAGCCGGTGGCGTTTATTGACTCCACGGGCCGCAGTTACGCCATCGATCCGATCACGCTGCCTTCCGCGCGCGGTCAGGGCGAACCGCTGACCGGCAAGCTGACGCTGCCGCCGGGGGCGACGGTTGACCACATGCTGATGGAAGCCGACGACCAGAAACTGCTGTTGGCCTCTGATGCGGGTTACGGCTTTATCTGTACCTTTAACGATCTCGTGTCACGTAACCGTGCCGGTAAAGCCATGATCAGCCTGCCGGATAACGCGCACGTTATGCCGCCGCTGGTGGTTGAGAACGAGAGCGACATGCTGCTGGCCATCACGTCTGCCGGGCGCATGCTGATGTTCCCGGTCAGCGACCTGCCGGAGTTGTCGAAAGGCAAGGGCAATAAGATCATCAACATCCCGTCGGCGGAAGCCGCGAAAGGTGAAGATGGCCTGGCGCATCTCTTCATTCTGCCGCCGCAGAGCACGCTGACCATTCATGTCGGCAAGCGTAAAATCAAGCTGCGTCCGGAAGAGTTGCAGAAGGTGGTGGGCGAGCGCGGACGCCGCGGTTCGCTGATGCGCGGCCTGCAGCGTATCGACCGCGTGGAGATCGATTCTCCTGCACGCAGCAACGCGGGCGACAGCGAAGAGTAACGCGTTTCGAACCCCCTCTGTTCCGGAGGGGGATATCCAATAAAATTTCCCGTAAAACCGTTGTTAATTCGTGCGTTGCGATTAACAATACGCGCTCGTAATAAAGTCCTTACCTGGCCACAGGTGAAGTATAATTGTCAGCTGTCAGGGCTTCAGAGGTCGCTATGCTATACATTGTTCGTCTTATTCTTACCGTTATCTACTGCATTCTGGTCTGTGTTTTCGGCTGCATCTATTGCCTGTTCAGCCCGCGTAACCCGAAGCATGTCGCCACCTTCGGCCACATGTTTGGTCGTCTTGCACCGCTGTTTGGCCTGAAGGTTGAAAAGCGTCTGCCGGAAGGGGCGGAGAATTTCGGTAACGCCATCTATATCGCAAACCATCAAAATAACTACGATATGGTGACCGCCTCTAACATCGTGCTGCCGCCGACCGTGACGGTGGGTAAGAAGAGCCTGCTGTGGATCCCCTTTTTCGGCCAGCTCTACTGGCTGACGGGTAACCTGCTGATTGACCGTAATAACCGCGCAAAAGCGCACGGTACCATTGCGGAAGTGGTGAACCACTTCAAAAAGCGCCGCATTTCTATCTGGATGTTCCCGGAAGGTACGCGCAGCCGCGGTCGCGGTCTGCTGCCGTTTAAAACCGGGGCGTTTCATGCCGCAATTGCGGCGGGCGTTCCAATTATTCCCGTGTGTGTTTCCAATACATCGAATAAGATTAATCTTAACCGCCTGAATAACGGGCTGGTGATTGTCGAGATGCTGCCGCCGGTCGATACCAGCAAATACGGTAAAGATCAGGTCCGCGAGCTGGCAGCGCACTGCCGTGAACTGATGGTTCAGCATATTGCTCAGCTCGACAAAGAAGTCGCAGAGAGAGAAGCCGCCGGGAAGATCTAATCCGGCGTTAAAAGGGAAAACGAATTCCCGCGTTGTTAGTCGTTTCAGATGGAGCTTATATGTCACTCAGTCGGCGTCAGTTTATTCAGGCTTCAGGGATCGCCCTTTGTGCGGGTGCGATGCCGCTGACAGCCAGCGCCGCCGGGCAGCAACAGCCGCTGCCCATTCCGCCGTTGATTGAATCCCGTCGCGGGCAGCCGCTATTCCTGACGCTACAGCGAAGCCACTGGTCGTTTACCCAGGGAACCCGCGCGCCGGTCTGGGGCATTAACGGGCGCTACCTTGGGCCGACCATCCGCGTGTGGAATGGCGATGACGTAAAGCTCATCTACAGCAACCGCACGCCTGAAAATGTGGCGATGACCATCAGCGGGTTGCAGGTTCCCGGCCCGTTGATTGGCGGGGCCGCGCGCATGATGTCGCCTAACGCCGACTGGGCTCCTGTGCTGCCGATCCGTCAGAGCGCGGCGACGCTGTGGTATCACGCTAATACCCCTAACCGCACTGCCCAGCAGGTTTATAACGGCCTGGCCGGGATGTGGCTGATAGAAGACGAGGTCAGTAAATCTCTGCCCATTCCAAACCACTACGGCGTGGATGATTTCCCGGTCATTATCCAGGACAAGCGTCTGGATAACTTTGGCACACCGGAATACAGCGAGCCGGGTAGCGGTGGCTTTGTTGGCGACACGCTGCTGGTCAACGGCGCGCAAAGTCCGTATGTCGAAGTCTCGCGCGGCTGGGTTCGCCTGCGTCTGCTGAACGCCTCTAACTCGCGCCGCTATCTGTTGCAGATGAGCGATGGCCGCCCGCTGCATGTGATCTCTGGCGACCAGGGCTTTTTACCCGCGCCGGTGTCCGTTAAACAGCTGGCGCTTGCCCCGGGTGAACGCCGTGAAATCCTCGTGGATATGACCAACGGCGATGAAGTCTCGGTGACCTGCGGCGAAGCGGCGAGCATTGTGGATCGCATTCGTGGCTTCTTTGAGCCGTCGAGCATTCTGGTCTCCACGCTGGTGCTGACCCTGCGCCCAACCGGTCTCCTGCCGCTGGTGACCGACAGCCTGCCCATGCGCCTGCTGCCGCAGGAGATCATGAGCGGTTCGCCGGTGCGCAGCCGTGATATCAGCCTCGGCGACGACCCGGGCATCAACGGCGCGCTGTGGGACGTTAACCGTATCGACATTACCGCCCAGCAGGGCACCTGGGAGCGCTGGACCGTTCGCTCCGACATGCCGCAGTCGTTCCATATTGAAGGTGTGTCATTTCTGATCCGCAACGTGAACGGCGCGATGCCGTTCCCGGAAGACAGGGGCTGGAAAGACACCGTCTGGGTGGATGGTCAGGTTGAACTGCTTGTCTACTACGGCCAGCCTTCCTGGCCGCACTTCCCGTTCCTGTTCCACAGCCAGACGCTGGAGATGATGGACAGGGGCTCCGTAGGGCAAATGCTGGTGAACCCGGCGCCGTAAGCACAGCATTCCCGGTGCACCGGGAATGCGTTATGCCCGCCAGAAAAAGCGCGAGCACAGGATCAACACCGGATAAATTTCCAGACGTCCTAAGATCATCGCCGCGCACATCAACAGCTTGGCCTCTTCCTTTAACGTCCCGAAGGTTGATGCCGTTTCGCCAAAGCCCAGCCCCATATTGTTGATACAGGCAGCCACCGTCGCAAATGATGTAAACAGGTCATAGCCCATCAGATTGAGCGCCCAGACGAAAAAGCCTGTGATCATCACGTAGAGAAAGAAGAAGCTCCATACTGAACGCAGGACGCGCTCATTCACCACGCTATTGCCAACCTTGATGGTCAGCAGCGCCCGCGGATGCGCCAGCTGATTCATCTCCTGAATGCTCTGCTTGAACATCATCAGAAACCGCAGGGCCTTAATCCCACCGCAGGTCGAACCCACGCAGCCACCAAAAAAGCTGGCGCTCAGCAGCAGGAATATGGTGTGGGCAGGCCAGTGGGCGTAATCGGCCGTTGAAAGGCCGTTATCGGTCATCATTGAGCTTGCCAGGAAGAAGGCGTGCACCAGGCTGTCGAGAGGGTTATACATTCCCGCGTGCCAGACCTGCCAGGCGGTAATGGCGATAAGCACAGCGGCAGCGGCCAGAAAGAATCTCACCTCCGGGCTGCGGCGAATCGGCTTCAGCGTGCGTCTGACAAGGGCGACATACCAGAGGGTAAAGTTAAACGCCGAAAGCAGCGAAAAGGTGCCGGCGACAAGCTCAATCGCGTGGCTGTCATAAAAACCGATGCTCTCGCTGCGGGTTGAAAAGCCGCCCAGGGATACGGTGGAGAGCCCGTGACAAACGGCATCAAAAAAGGGCATCCCCGCCAGCCAGTACGCCAGCGTGCAGGTTATCCCCAGCGCCAGATAGGTGACCCACAGGGTGCGTGCGGTATCGGCGAGCCGGGGCGTCAGACGCTCCTCTTTAAACGGGCCGGGCATTTCTGACTGATACAGCTTCATGCCACCGATGCCCAGCAGCGGCAGGACCGCGACGGCCAGCACGATGACGCCCAGCCCGCCAATGAAATTGAGCTGCGCGCGATAATAGAGGTACGATTTGGGCAGGGCGCTGACGTCGCCGATCACCGTTGCGCCCGTGGTGGTGATCCCGGAAACGCCTTCAAAAAGTGCGTCAGCAAAGGAGAGTTGCAGGCCATCGTCCATCCAGAGCGGCATGGCGCTGATTAATGAGAACAGCAGCCAGAACAGGACGATAATCACGAATCCGTCGCGGGTGCGTAGCTGTATACCGGCGTGACGGGTTGCCCGCCAGGCCAGCCCGCCGAGGCTGAAAAAGGTCAAAAAGGTGGTCAAAAAAGCAAAATAGGTTCGCTCTTTATTCAGCAGAGCGATAACCATCGGCGGCAGCATAGACAGGCTGTACAGAAGAACCAGAAACCCGCAGAGATGAAGCACAACCCGCAGCTGGGAGACATGTAACGAATCGTTGAACTTCACAACAGAACTCCGCGCAAGAACCTGTTCCGGGGGAAAATCACCGGAAGTTAGAGTGAATATTATGAGCCAAAATAATCAGGGCGCTGTATTTTAACGACTTCTGTGAATATCTGTCTGCCTCTTGCATCCTTTTCTTCAAATCTGGCGGATGAACAGCGTATAATCCGGCTCCTTTTGTCTATTTTTTCTTCGGAAGCATTATGAGCGCAATTTCCCTGATCCAGCCGGATCGTGACCTTTTCTCGTGGCCCCAGTACTGGGCGGCCTGCTTTGGACCGGCGCCGTTCCTGCCGATGTCCCGGGAAGAGATGGACCAACTGGGCTGGGATAGCTGCGATATCATTCTGGTCACGGGCGATGCCTACGTTGACCACCCGAGCTTCGGTATGGCCATCTGCGGCCGCATGCTTGAAGCGCAGGGCTTCCGCGTGGGGATCATCTCCCAGCCAGACTGGAACAGCAAAGACGACTTTATGCGTCTGGGTAAACCGAACCTGTTCTTCGGCGTGACCGCCGGCAACATGGACTCGATGATCAACCGTTATACCGCCGACCGTAAGCTGCGCCATGACGATGCGTACACACCGGATAACGTGGCGGGCAAACGCCCTGACCGCGCCACGCTGGTCTACACTCAGCGCTGTAAAGAAGCCTGGAAAGATGTGCCGGTGATCCTGGGCGGCATCGAGGCGAGCCTGCGTCGTACCGCGCACTATGATTACTGGTCTGATACCGTGCGCCGCTCGGTGCTGGTGGACTCCAAAGCCGACATGCTGATTTACGGTAACGGCGAGCGCCCACTGGTAGAAGTGGCGCACCGTCTGTCGCAGGGCGAGCCGGTGAGCAGCATCCGCGACGTGCGCAACACCGCCATCATGGTGAAAGAAGCGCTGCCGGGCTGGCGCGGGGTGGATTCCCGCATCATCGATATGCCGGGCAAAATCGATCCTATCCCGCACCCGTATGGCGAAGATCTGCCGTGCGCCGATAACAAACCGGTTGAGCCAAAGAAAGCGGAAGCGAAGGCAATCGTCGTGCAGCCGCCGCGCCCGAAACCGTGGGAAAAGACCTATGTGCTGCTGCCGTCCTACGAGAAGGTGAAAGCCGATAAGGTGCTCTACGCCCACGCGTCCCGTATTCTGCACCATGAAACCAACCCCGGCTGTGCGCGTGCGTTGATGCAGAAGCACGGCGAGCGTTTTATCTGGATCAACCCACCGGCGATCCCGCTCTCCACCGAAGAGATGGACAGCGTCTTTGCGCTGCCGTACAAACGCGTGCCGCACCCGGCGTACGGCAACGCCCGTATCCCGGCGTATGAGATGATCCGCTTCTCGATCAACATCATGCGCGGCTGCTTCGGCGGCTGTTCCTTCTGCTCCATTACCGAGCACGAGGGGCGCATTATTCAGAGCCGTTCTGAAGATTCGATCATCAACGAGATCGAAGCCATTCGCGATACCGTGCCTGGCTTTACCGGGGTGATCTCCGACCTCGGCGGCCCAACGGCGAATATGTACATGCTGCGCTGTAAATCGCCGCGCGCGGAGCAAACCTGCCGCCGTCTCTCCTGTGTCTATCCGAGCATTTGCGAACATATGGACACCAACCACGAGCCGACGATCAACCTCTATCGCCGCGCGCGTGATCTGAAGGGTATCAAGAAAATCCTGATTGCCTCCGGGGTACGTTACGACATCGCTGTGGAAGATCCGCGCTACATCAAAGAACTGGCGTCGCACCACGTCGGTGGCTATCTGAAGATTGCGCCGGAGCACACCGAAGAAGGCCCGCTGTCGAAAATGATGAAGCCGGGGATGGGCAGCTACGATCGCTTTAAACAGCTGTTCGATACCTACTCAAAGCAGGCAGGGAAAGAGCAGTACCTGATCCCGTACTTCATCTCCGCCCACCCGGGTACGCGCGATGAAGACATGGTGAACCTGGCGCTGTGGCTGAAACAACGTCGCTTCCGTCTGGATCAGGTGCAGAACTTCTATCCGTCACCGCTCGCCAACTCCACAACCATGTACTACACCGGCAAAAACCCGCTGAGTAAAGTTGGTTACAAGAGTGAAGACGTGGTGGTGCCGAAAGGGGATAAACAGCGTCGTCTGCACAAAGCGCTGCTGCGCTACCACGATCCGGCTAACTGGCCGCTGATCCGCCAGGCGCTGGAAGAGATGGGGAAAAAGCATCTGATTGGCTCGCGTCGCGACTGTCTGGTGCCGGCACCAACGCTGGATGAGATGCGCGAAGCGCGTCGTCAGAACCGCCATACGCGCCCGGCGCTGACCAAGCACACGCCGATTGTGCATCAGCGTTCGAACGGTAGCGCGGGAACGAAAAAGAATGTGAAACGTAAGAGCGGCTAGTCTCATTGCCCGGTGGCGCTTCGCTTACCGGGCCTACAACTCAGATCGTAGGCCGGGTAAGGCGCAGCCGCCACCCGGCTTTTTACTACCCGCCAAACTGATCCGGATCGGGCCCTAAACGCTTGCCCTGATCCAGTTTCGCAATCTCGCCCAGCTCATCTTTATCCAGGCGGAAATCCCAGACGTCGAAGTTCTCGGCGATGCGCGATGGCGTGACCGATTTCGGGATCACTACCAGGCCGTTGTCCAGGTGCCAGCGAATGACAATCTGCGCCGGGGTTTTGCCATATTTATCCGCCAGATCGCGGATAATTTTCTGGTCGAACACTCCTTCACCGCCCTGAGCCAGCGGGCTCCAGGATTCGGTCTGGATTTTGTGTGTGGCGTTCCAGGCGTGAAGCTGGCGCTGCTGCATCAGCGGGTGCAGTTCAATCTGATTAATCACCGGCACAACGCCCGTTTCGTCAATCAGACGCTGCAGGTGATGAACCTGGAAGTTACAGACGCCGATGCTTTTCACCAGCCCCTCTTTTTGCAGTTCAATCATCCCTTTCCAGGCATCAACATAATGGTCGATAGCCGGAACCGGCCAGTGCATCAGATACAGATCGACGAAATCGAGCTGGAGTTTCTCCAGGCTCTCCTGCAGCGCTTCGCGCGGGCGCTTTTGGTCGTCGTTCCACAGTTTGGTGGTGATAAAAAGGTCGTCGCGGGGCATACCGGCGCTGGCCAGTGCTTTCCCCACGCCGTCCTCGTTTTTGTAGGCGGCGGCGGTATCAATGGACCGATAGCCGACTTCCAGTGCTTTATGAATGGCGGAGACGACCTCGTCGTTACCGGCTTTCCATACACCTAGCCCCAACTGGGGCATCACGTTGCCGTCCTGCAGCTTGATTACGGTTTGGTTTGCCATTTTTCCTCCTTCAGGTGCGCATCGCCGGAGGGGGACTCCGGCGATGGGGTGTGCATTAAGTCTGGACGAAATGTCAAAAAACGAAAGGCAGGATGCCAAAAACGCTTAGCGCGCCGCCTCGTAGATACGACGGCTAACGTCCAGCGTAATGTCGCCGTGTTCGCCCAGTTGAGTCATGCCGTGTTCTTCAAGTTTAGCCAGCAGGGCTGGGATAGAGCTGCCATCCAGACCATAGCCGGACAGACGCGTCGGCACGCCCAGGCCTTCAAAGAAGTTGCGGGTCGCTTCGATTGCCGCATCGATACGCGCGTCGTCAGAACCTTCGGTGATGTTCCAGACGCGTTCCGCGTACTGCAGCAGTTTGGCGCGTTTGGTATCACGTTTTTCGTTCCACAGGGCCGGCAGAACCACCGCCAGCGTCTGGGCGTGATCCAGACCGTGCATCGCCGTCAGTTCATGGCCCAGCATGTGGGTTGCCCAGTCCTGCGGCACGCCTGCGCCAATCAGGCCGTTCAGGGCCTGCGTTGCAGCCCACATCACGTTGGCACGCACGTCGTAGTTTTCTGGCTCTTTCAGCGCCTTCGGACCCTCTTCGACCAGCGTCAGCAGAATGCCTTCCGCAAAACGATCCTGAATTTTGGCATCCACCGGGTAAGTCACGTACTGCTCAACGGTGTGAACAAAGGCGTCGACCACGCCGTTCGCGACCTGACGCGCGGGCAGGGTGTAGGTGTACACCGGATCGAGGATCGCGAATACGGGCTGAACGTGCTCGTTCATAAAGGCCTGTTTGTCTCCGGTGGTTTTACGGGAGATCACCGCGCCTTTGTTGGATTCAGAACCGGTGGCTGGCAGGGTCAGCACGGAGCCCATCGGGATCGCGCTTTTAATGTCGCTGCCGCGGGTTTCCAGGATATGCCATGGGTCGATACCGTCGGCGTAGTGTGCTGCCGCGGCGATGAACTTCGTGCCGTCCAGCACGGAACCCCCGCCGACAGCCAGCAGGAAGGTGATGTTTTCTTCGCGGGCGATTTTCACCGCGTTCATCAGCGTTTCATAAGAAGGGTTTGGCTCGATACCGCCAAACTCGCGTACGTCCAGACCTTCCAGTGCGCTGTAAACCTGATCCAGCACGCCGGTTTTTTTCACGCTGCCGCCACCGTAGGTGATCAGCACGCGGGCGTCAGCGGGGATCTGTGCACGCAGATCGGCGATAGCGCCTTTACCAAACAGGATGCGGGTTGGGGTGTGGAGATTAAAATTATTCATGGCTCGTTCCCTATCGTGGGTGAAAAATCGTGGCGGCGCGGATGGCTACCTGATGCTGCACATTGTGGCTGCCCGGGGATATCCTCTCAATGCACATTCCTGCCGATGTCTTGCCCATTTCTACAGAGCACTGGAGAAACGTCAGGAAAATGCGCAGACTGTGAGGGTCGCAAACCGTACCCGGAGTAACGCTAAATGAACCGTGAAGCCATCTGTCTTCAGCTCACTTCGCAGATTAAGAGACTGATTGATAAGCAAAATAACCCAGGCGAACTGCTGCCGGATATTCGCCTGCTCTACGGGACGCAGCCGGGAACGCGGACGCCGGTGATGTATCAGCCGGGCATCGTTTTTCTCTTTTCCGGCCATAAAATTGGTTATATCAATGAACGCGTGTTCCGTTATGACACCAATGAATATCTGCTGCTGACAGTACCTTTACCCTTCGAATGTGAAACCTTCGCGACAGAGGAGGTACCGCTGGCGGGGATCCGCGTAAATGTCGATATTCTTCAGCTTCAGGAGTTGCTGATGGACATTGGCGAAGACGAGCTTTTCCAGCCGTCGATGGCGGCGAGCGGCATTAACTCAGCCACGCTGTCAGAGGAGATCCTCTGTGCCATTGAGCGTCTGCTGGACGTGATGGAGAGGCCGCTGGATGCGCGTATTCTGGGTAAGCAAATCATCCGCGAAATTCTCTATCATGTGCTGCTGGGGCCGGGGGGCGGGGCACTACTGGCGCTGGTCAGTCGGCAGACCCACTTCAGCCTGATAAGCCGCGTACTCAAGCGCATCGAAAGCCAGTACACGGAAAACCTCAGCGTTGACCAACTGGCGGCGGAAGCGAACATGAGCGTCTCGGCGTTTCACCACAACTTTAAGTCAGTGACCAGCACCTCGCCGCTGCAATACCTCAAAACCTACCGTCTGCATAAGGCGCGGATGCTGATGATCCACGACGGCATGAAGGCCAGCGCGGCGGCGATGCGGGTCGGGTATGAGAGTGCATCGCAGTTTAGTCGGGAGTTTAAGCGCTACTTCGGCGTCACGCCGGGGGAAGATGCGTCACGCATCCGAACCATGCAGGGAGTCTGACGGCAAACGTAGGCCGGGTAAGCGATAGCGCCACCCGGCTTTTATTTATGCACTGCAGTACTTCTTCTTAATCACCACCGCAATCGTTCCCACCAGTCCAGCCACCAGCAGGAACATCGGCAGCACCATCAGGAAGGTCATTACCTGGTCTTCATGGTGCTTCACAAACGGGATCATGTTCAGCGCATAGCCGAGAGTGGTAACGACACCCACCCATAACAACGCGCTCAGCCAGTTGAAGAACTGGAAGCGGCGGTTCGACAGGCCGGAAATGCCTGCCATGGTGGGCAGCAGGGTGCGAACAAAGGCCAGAAAACGCCCGGCCAGCAAGGCCAGCAGGCCATGCCTGTCAAACATGCAGGTCGCACGCTGATGGTATTTATGCGGTAGCTGCGCCAGCCAGCCCTTCACGACGCGCGTGTTGCCGAGCCAGCGGCCCTGCAGATAGCTCAGCCAGCAGCCCAGGCTTGCCGCGGAGGTGAGGATCACCATGGTCGGCGCGAAGTCCATGACACCTTTACCGATTAACGCCCCCGCAAGCAAAAGGAGACTATCACCGGGTAAAAATGAGGCTGGCAGTAATCCATTTTCCAGAAACAGGGTCGCGAACATCACGAAATAGACGATACCTACAACGTGAGGATCGGTCAGTGCGGCGAAGTCGTGTTGCCAGAGCGCCGCGATAATATCTTGAATAACAGCCATGGACTTTCCTGTGGAACAACAGATATAGCACTATTGTACTCCCTTATTTGCCCGATGGGGTTGATCGCGGGCGCAACTAATGCAGGCTTTTCTGGTGGCGGTGTCCACAAAAGCATCCATGGAGTACATGTTTGCCAGCACTCTACACGATACGCGCAAACCCTGCTGCTAAATCGGCAATTAAATCGTCCGCGTTTTCTAAACCGATATGCAGGCGAATCAGGGTGCCGCTGAAGTCCACTTCACCGCCAGGGCGCAGGGCCGCAATCTGCTCCGGCTGATTAGGCAGGATCAGGGATTCAAACCCGCCCCAGGAGTAGGCCATGCTGAAGAGGGTAAAATTATCCAGATAGCTTGCCAGCTCGTCATTATTCAGCCGTTTTTTTAGAACGAATGAGAACAAACCGCTGCTGCCCGTAAAGTCTCGTTGCCAGAATTCATGCCCTTTACTGCCCGGCAGTGCCGGATGGTTGACGCGCTCAACCTGCGGGTGCTGCGCCAGCCACTCAGCTATCTTCAGGCTGCTTTCGTGATGCTGACGCAGGCGCACCCCCAGCGTGCGGATGCCTCTGCTGGTCATGTAGGCGGTATCGGCATCGACCATCTGCCCCATCAGGTAAGCATTTTCCCGCAGCTGATCCCAGCAGCGGGCGTTAGACACGGCCGTGCCGATCATCCCGTCTGAGTGGCCAATCAGATATTTGGTCGCCGCCTGAATGGAGATATCAATGTCGAATTCCAGCGCTTTAAACAGCACGCCTGCCGCCCAGGTGTTGTCGATCATGATAATCGCCTCTGGCGCTTTGCTGCGCACGGCTTTCACAATGGCCGGCACGTCGTGTACTTCCATGGTGATCGAACCCGGAGATTCCAGGAACACAATGCGCGTGTTGGGCTGAATAAGCTCTGCGATGCCTTCGCCAATCAGCGGATCGAACCAGCCCGTGGTTACGCCGAGTCGGGAGAGGATTTTGGTGCAGAAATCCTGGCTCGGTTCATAGGCGGTGTTGGTCATCAGAATATGGTCGCCCTGTTCCACGAACGCCAGAATGGTGTTGGCGACTGCCGCCGCACCGCACGGAAACAGCGCGCAGCCTGCGCCGCCTTCCAGCTCGCACATGGCTTCCTGCAGTGAGAAATGGGTTAGCGTGCCGCGACGTCCGTAAAACAGCCCGCCTTTGGCGCGGTTACGCGTGGCGATTTTTTTGTCCTCTACGGTATCAAACACCAGCGAGGAGGCCCGTTGGATCACGCTGTTCACCGAACCCTGAGTATATTTCTTGCTGCGCCCGGCCTGTACCAGCGTGGTATCAAGATGCTTCTTGGTCATGTTCGCTAACCCTATTTTTATACGTCTGGACGTCCAGACTACCACGAATGTAAAAATCTGCACCCGGATGCTTATCGAATAAGCAGAAAATATTAGCAAAAAACCGCATAAGAAATTTTTACTGCGTAAGCGCAAGGAATATGAGCGAAAATTGCGGCACTATGTAAATAGTAATGAGAACGACTATCAATTCGACGATGTTTTGATATTATTACGTTCAGATTTTGTGATTTGCGTCCTGGAGATACAGAGTGGGTAATAATTTGATGCAGACGGATCTCTCCGTTTGGGGCATGTATCATCATGCTGACATCGTGGTTAAGATTGTGATGATCGGCCTGATTCTGGCGTCCGTGATCACGTGGGCTATCTTCTTTGGCAAGAGCGCCGAGCTGATTTCTCAGAAGCGCCGCCTCAAGCGTGAGCAACAGCAGCTGGCTGAAGCCCGCTCTCTGGATCAGGCGTCTGATATGACCTCATCCTTCCACGCGAAAAGCCTGACCACCCTGTTAGTTAACGAAGCGCAAAACGAGCTGGAACTCTCCGCAGGCAGTGAAGATAACGAAGGTATTAAAGAACGTACCGGCTTCCGTCTGGAGCGTCGCGTCGCCGCCGTGGGCCGTCATATGGGCCGGGGTAATGGTTATCTGGCGACCATCGGGGCCATCTCGCCGTTCGTGGGTCTGTTCGGTACGGTCTGGGGCATCATGAACAGCTTTATCGGGATTGCGCAAACCCAAACGACGAACCTGGCGGTAGTTGCACCGGGTATCGCCGAAGCGCTGCTGGCGACCGCTATCGGTCTGGTTGCGGCGATCCCTGCGGTGGTTATCTATAACGTCTTCGCGCGCATGATTGGCAGCTATAAAGCCACCCTCGGTGATGTCGCCGCACAGGTTCTGCTGCTGCAAAGCCGCGATCTTGATCTGAATGCCAGTGCCGCTAAACCGGTGCACGCGGCGTCCAAACTGCGCGTAGGTTAATGAATTATGGCAATGCGTCTTAATGAAAATCTGGACGATAACGGCGAAATGCATGAAATCAACGTGACGCCGTTTATCGACGTTATGCTGGTTCTGCTGATTATCTTCATGGTTGCTGCGCCGCTGGCGACGGTCGACGTGAAGGTAAACCTGCCGGCCTCGTCCAGCCAGCCGCAGCCGCGCCCGGAAAAGCCCATCTATCTGTCGGTGAAAGCAGATAAATCGATGTTCCTTGGGAACGACCCGGTGACGGCTGACTCTGTCATCCCGGCGCTGGATCAGCTCACTGGCGGTAAGAAAGACACGACGGTCTTCTTCCGTGCGGATAAAACCGTTGATTACGAGACCATGATGAAGGTCATGGATACGCTGCATCAGGCGGGTTATCTGAAGATTGGGCTGGTCGGCGAAGAGAAAGCGGCCGCGAAATAACGAAGAAGCTGGCGAAAGCCGGCTTTTTTTATGCCTGTCGGGTTATTCGTGTTTGTTATCCGTCGACGCGGGAGAGAGGGCTGCCAGCACGTCCTCGTCAAGCGCGACGCTGGTGACGTTTGAGGTACGATACTCGCCGTCGGACAGTTTGCGCGTCAGGCGCAGGGTTGCGGTTTCTCTGGCCAGCAGATACTGATAATTGGCCTCCAGACGCCCCAGAAGCTTCTCTTTCAGCTCGGGCCGTTGTTCGATGATGGCATTCATCACGGCGCCGTAAATCTCTTCCTTGACCTGTAAGGGATAAATCTCGCGGCGGTTCTGCCATTTCAGGCGCACCAGCGTCGCCGGAATGGAAACCAGATCCTGGGTAATACGCGTCATCTCGGCGTTTTTGGTGTTACGCAAAGCCTCGAGATTTTGCTTTAAGATAAATTCGTCACTTTTTTTCTCATCTAAAGTCAAATAAACATCGTTATCTTTAACGTCTTTCACATTAATCTTCCCCCAGGTTATAAAAAATTGGGTTGTTTTTTTCTCGCGTAATTAGATTAAGCCAAATTTCATTGCCCGCTTCATTTATTTCTTTGGTCTTTTCGGCCATTATTTGACTTAGTTTCTGGGCATCTATTTCGCCTTCTGCCTGCAGGTCATTCAACAGGTGGACAAAGGCTTCAATTTTGATGGCGCGAAATAAGCGATCCTTTATATGACGATCGTGCTCTTCCAGCAACATATTACGGGATTTGCCGCTACGGGAAACACCAATTAATATGTCAGGCTCAAAATCAGCGAGCTTTCTTTTTCCCTGAGTGAAATTAGCCTCTTTTTCTGCTTCCGTCGGTTGCTGTTCCACAGGCGTGATGTGGTACTTAGCCGGGACGAGATAGTCGGGCAACATTTTTTAATTTCCTTTAATTTCAACAAGGTGGGAAAGGTAAAGGCGTGAGATTCGTTGACAATATCATGAGGCAATTTTAAAATCAAAAAAAATGGAGCCAACCCATGAACAGCATCTTTTTTACGGTCATTACATTACTATTACTGACCGCTGGTGTTCTTTTATTGATGCAGGAGTTCAATAAAACGAAAGAGTCGAAAGACACCAGTGAAACCCCACAGCCTGAACTGATGACTAAAGAGGAAGGAGAAGACCATTTCTCTGTTTTGATGAACTCGGTGACGCCGGTTTGGTACTGGCGGGTGAACCATGAATATATCGACTTTTTGCACGCGACAATAAAGCGGATGAAAATGTCGGAAATTAATGACACGCCGGGCCTGTTTGAAGCGCAGCGTCGCTGCAGTGACCTGAATTCAGCGGTCTATAAATATTACGACAATATCAAAAAGCGCTGTCTGAATGGTGAGAAGGTCTCGTATTCCGATTTAGACGTATTAAACCTGCGTCAGTGCTTTCGCGAGTTCAGCCTGGAAGCCTATCCAGAGCTGGTGGTGCTGGTCTGGCCGGAGTATGCGCGCCCTGAGGTGGATCCTGACAACGTGTAATGGTTAGTTGTTGCAAACAGTTAGCGCCGTTGCGATATACTGAGTGCTGGTTTCGTTTGCAGACAGGATTTTATGGAACGCTTCTTTGAAAACGCTATGTACGCCTCGCGCTGGATACTGGCACCCGTCTATTTTGGCCTTTCGCTGGCGCTGATTGCGCTCACGATTAAGTTCTTCCAGGAAATCTTGCATGTTCTGCCGAACATCTTTTCCATTGCCGAAGCAGATTTGATTCTGGTTCTGCTGTCACTGGTGGATATGACGCTGGTGGGGGGCTTACTGGTGATGGTGATGTTCTCTGGCTATGAGAATTTTGTCTCCCAGCTTGATATCGACGCGCGTAAAGAAAAGCTGAGCTGGCTGGGCAAAATGGATGCCACGTCGCTGAAGAATAAAGTGGCCGCCTCGATTGTGGCGATCTCCTCCATCCACCTGTTACGCGTGTTCATGGACGCAAAGAATGTCCCGGACAACAAACTAATGTGGTATGTCATTATCCATCTGACGTTTGTGCTTTCGGCGTTTGTGATGGGGTATCTGGATAAGATCAGCAAGAAGTAATTTCCTTCTTAACCACCCTCTCCCTGTGGGAGAGGGCAACAGACCGCACTATTTATCCGACGACGCCTGCCACAGATTCAACTCTCCATCCGCAACATGCTTATCAATGCGTATCAGCTCCTCTTCGCTAAAGCGCAGGTTTTTCAGCGCCTGAACGTTCTCTTCCAGCTGTTCCGGGCGGCTCGCGCCAATCAGCACGGACGTTACGCGCTCATCTTTCAGCAGCCAGCTTAGCGCCATCTGCGCCATTGTCTGACCACGTGCCTGTGCCATCTCATTGAGCAAGCGCAGACTGTTCAGATTGGCTTCGGTCAGCATCTTCTGCGTCAGCCCGCGCACTTTATTCCCCTCGCGCTGCATCCGCGAACCTTCAGGAATACCGTTGAGGTATTTTCCGGTCAGCAATCCCTGCGCCAGTGGGGTAAACGCAATACAGCCAGTACCGTTTTGCTTTAGCGTCTCCAGCAGGCCGGTTTTATCCACCCAGCGGTTAAGCAGGTTGTACGACGGCTGATGGATGAGCAGTGGGATTTTCCATTCGCGAAGCAGGTCAGCCATTTTCTGCGTGCGCGCCGTTGAATAGGACGAAATTCCGACATACAGCGCTTTACCGCTCTGCACCGCATGGGCCAGCGCGGCAGCGGTCTCTTCCATCGGCGTGTTCTCATCCACGCGATGGGAATAGAAAATATCGACATATTCCAGACCCATACGCTTCAGGCTCTGGTCGAGGCTGGCGAGCAGATATTTGCGCGAGCCGCCCGAGCCATACGGTCCCGGCCACATGTCGTAACCCGCTTTGGTGGAGATAATCAGCTCGTCGCGACAGGCGGCAAAATCCTCCCGCAGCAGGCGACCAAAGTTCTCTTCCGCGCTCCCCGCAGGCGGGCCGTAGTTATTGGCAAGATCGAAATGGGTGATACCAAGGTCGAAGGCTTTACGCAGTAGCGCACGCTGGGTGTCGAGCGGCTGAACGTGGCCGAAACTGTGCCAAAGGCCGAGCGACAGCGCAGGCAGGCGCAGCCCGCTTTTGCCACAGTAGCGGTACTGCATATTTTCATAACGGCCGGGGTTAGGGTGCCAGGACATGATGTCTCCTTTCTTATCGATGAATTTTTGAAACAGCGTTTTCATTCTGTCCTTATCAAAACACAAATCCTGGGAAGAAGCGATGCCAGACCTCACTGACAGCACTTTCCCCAGGACCTGTTTGATGGCGTGCACCGTACTGCCCGGTAAACGCAGCGTACCGGGCATCAGACGACACTCAGAAGCTGTAGCTCATCCCCGCCTGCACGCTGGCATCGTTATCCACATCGCCCGTGCCGACGTATACGCCTGTGTTAAGGGTAAAGTTGTGGGCAACGGTGGCATTAATACCCGCCCCGAACATACCCATGGCGTTGTTATGACCGGAGGTGTTGTGGTAATCCGCTACCTGAATGTCAGTATCATCGCTGAACTCTTTCTGGAAGCGCGCGTCAATCCAGGGCATCACCTGCACATTCTTATTCAGATCCCGAAGCGTGGTCGTTAGCCGAACCCCGACGCCCCCGTTCCATGACGAGACCTGGCTGTCGGCAAAGGCCACTTCACTGTCAGAGAAGCCGTTTGCTTTGGTCTGATCCCAGCCTAAGGTGGCGTAAGGTTGCAGCAGCGTTTCGCCAGGCAGCAATACGTTCACCCCCGTGCGGGCCTGTGCAAGATACAAGCTACCATCGGTGGAGCCGTGCAGCGCTTCCGTCATACCGCTGGTGTTGCCCGTAACGTTATTGGCAGACAGGGAGTAACGCATATCGCCATAGCTGAAGCTGCCATCAGCGAACAGTCCCCAGTTTCTGCTGTCAAGCGCCTGCTGCCAGCCGCCGTAAATGCTGTAGTAATTGCCGTAAACGCTGTCTTTAAAGCTGTCGACACTGTCGCTGGTGTCCTGCGCGCGGCTGCGCGTCCACGCCAGTGCGATACCGCCGGTTACGCTATCGCCGTTGTTCAGATGAGCGGTCCAGTCAACGCCGCCCTGCGCCCCCTGGGTTATGCTCTTATAGTCGACGTCGTTGCTGAAATTGCCGTTCTGATAGAGGAAATCCCCCCAGACCTGCGCACCATCCTGCTGTTCTCCCAGCATATTTGCGAGATGCACCTGGTTCATATGGTTGCTGATGTCATCAGCAACCTGATGTCCGGCCTGTTCGGCGGCATCCAGTCCGGCGATCAGCCCCTGAACGTCGCTCGCGAGGTTTCCCTTCTGGCTGTTAAATTCAATATTCCAGCTCTGGCTATTATCTGCGGTAAGCTGAGTCTGAGGTGAGCCGTCGGCGGCAACAATATTCAGGCTATTGTTGTAGTTATACGCGCCGCTACGGTTCTCAACATTCTGCTGGCCGTTGGTAAAACTTGCGGCGGCATAATTTTCTGGTGCGCTGTTGCCTGAAGTGGTGAACGTACCAAGAACAACGTTATGTTGATTCAGTGCTGACGGGGTGATGCTACTCACAATCACTGCGTTATTGGCGCCGGTAATATTACCGAAATTAACATAGCTGTCGGTGCTCATGGTAACCAGTGCATTGCTGCCGGTGGTGGTGGCTATCAGGGTTGAACCATTTTGCAAACTCCAGCTGGTTGCATCGTTAATTTTATCAATGGCAATACTGTTATCGCTGGTGGTATTCACCGTTTCAAACTGGCTTATTTGTCCGGATATGGAACTGCCCGCATCCATTGAAAGAGTATCGCTACCGTCACCGCCGTTAACATTGCCATTTACATGTGAATCATTGGTCAGCACGATCGTATCATCACCCGCACCCGTTGTAATATCACCGTTGACGGTTGCATTATTCTGCAGCGTGATGGTGCTGCTGCCTTTATTCTGGCTGGTATTTATCCCGCCATTCACGGTGCTGTTATCCACCAGAACGGAATTTGCGGAATTACCATCGACGGTTACATTGCCATTTACAACGCTGTTATTTGTCAGTGAGATATGGGTAGTGCCGTTTTCGTTAATGGCTCCAATATCTCCGGTGATCGTGCTGTTATTCAGCGCCAGCGAATCAGCCTTCGTTCCGTACATTGCAATGGCGACATCGCCAAAGGCATCCAGGTTGATGTCGCTGAAGGGCTTGTATTCGCTCAGTTTTACCGCCAGCGTGTCGATGTTCTGCGCGATTTCGCTCTGCGAGGCATCCACGGAAGCGTTAGTCAGCGTAATATTGGTATCAGATTTATCGCTACCCGCGTAGATACCGCCTCTATCCATCGTACTGTCGCTGATGGCAATATTTTGCGCACCGGCTCCCGCGCTGAGAATACTGCCGTGCAGTAAGCTGCCGTTCTCAACGATCACGTTGTGGTAGCCTTTATCCATCGGGTCGAGGTAAATGGCTGAACCCATCATATAGGCTTTCTTTCCCTCATAACTTCCGGCGTCATTTTGGTAATGGTGCCAACTTACTGATTTAGTGTATGATGGTGTTTTTGAGGTGCTCCAGTGGCTTCTGTTTCTATCAGCTGTCCCTC
>NZ_LOMM01000005.1:142666-142916 GCF_001605945.1 Enterobacter sp. SENG-6 | reverse complement strand
TATGCCTGAAAGCGTGCGTATTGCCTGAAAACACAACCCGCTACGGGGGAGACTTACCCGAAATCTGATTTATTCAACAAAGCCTTCCTGTAGCTAAAACTTAATGCTATTTATTAACGTCAGTTTAAATAAACGACGTTGGTCCGATATATCCTGTATCGTCATGCCTGGTGGTGGGAAATGCGTATAAACATCAAAAAGTACAAACACGGTTTTTTATCGCTCTTTGGCTCATCCGCAAGGAAGGCAC
>NZ_LOMM01000005.1:0-142547 GCF_001605945.1 Enterobacter sp. SENG-6 | reverse complement strand
GGGGGGTTTCCCCCGCCATAATCTTGTTTATTTATTGTCTGCCGCGACGCGAATCACGACTTTGCCAAAGTTTTTGCCTTCCAGAAGGCCAATCAGCGCATCCGGTGCGTTTTCCAGCCCGTCGGTCACCTGTTCACGATAGTGGATTTTACCCTCCTGCACCCAGCGCCCCATCTCTTCCTGGAACTCTTTGATGCGGTGTCCGTAATCCTGGCCGATGATAAAACCCTGCATACGAATGCGTTTTTTCAGGATGGTGCCCATTAACAGCGGCAAACGATCCGGCCCCTCAGGCAGACCGGTGGCATTGTAGCCGCTCACCAGACCACATACCGGCACCCGCGCGGAGGTATTAAGCAGCGGGAGCACGGCGTCAAAGACCTTACCGCCAACGTTTTCATAATAGATATCAATACCGTTCGGGCAGGCGTTCTGAAGCTGCGTGGCAAAATCATCGGCATGATGATCCAGACACTGGTCAAAGCCCAGCACCTCAACGGCATGGCGGCATTTTTCTGCGCCTCCGGCCACACCGATGACCCGGCAGCCTTTGATTTTACCAATTTGCCCAACCGTCGCACCTACGGGCCCTGTTGCCGCGGCAACCACCAGGGTCTCACCCGCTTTGGGTTGCCCGATATCCAGCAGCCCCATGTAGGCAGTAAAGCCCGGCATTCCCAGAACGCCCAGCGCCCAGGAAGGATGGGAGGGATTTTCGCCCAGTTTGACCAGACCACTGCCGTCAGAGAGGTCGTACTCCTGCCAGCCGCTGTATCCCAGCACCCATTCCCCTGCTTTAAAATCCGGATGACTGGACTGCTCAACGCGACTGACCGTTCCGCCGACCATCACCGCACCAATTTCAACCGGCGGTGAATAGGATGGCGCATCGCTCATGCGGCCGCGCATGTACGGGTCAAGCGAAAGCCAGATCGTACGCAGCAGAACTTGTCCTGCCGCCGGTACCGGAACCGGCTGCTCTTCGAGACGAAAGTTATCCGCGACCGGCGCGCCGTGTGGACGCGAAGCCAGTACCCAGCGACGATTTTGCGAAACAGATTGATTCATCAGAGACTCCTTATGGTACAGATGTCCATTGATCCTGGCTCATGATCCGCCTGAGCGCCTTAACATTACGAGCCAGACTGGTTAAGACGAACCACCAGATAGACGCAGGGTTCATTGGTTTCGTTAATGAACCGACAGTCATTGGGCGGCCCGAGCTCCAGACAATCCCCGGCCTGCATTTCGTGGCGGGTGTCGCCTTCCTGAAAGACCAGCTCCCCGGACTGCAGCCAGATCAGCTGGCGGGCCAGCGCATAGGACGATGCGGGCATCGGCACATCGCTCCCGGCGGGCAGTTCAACCTGGACAAGATCGATGGGCAGATCGGTGCGCGGTGAAACGTGGCGGCGCAGGTAATGGGTTTGCGGATCGCGCCAGACGGGCTGGTTAACAAGGCGCAGCAGTTTACCCTCCTGCATCTCCGCTCTTGCTATCAGCGTTGACATGCTGATACCGAACGCGCCGGATAAGCGCGCAAGCAGCGTTGCCGTCGGGCTGCTGTCGCCGCGCTCAATTTTGTGGATCATGGCGCGCGAGACGCCTGCCCGATCGGCGAGTTCGCTCAGCGACCATCCGCGTGATTCGCGTTCAAGGCGAATTCTTGCGCTAATCCGTTGATTCATCGTGTCTGTTATGGTGTTCATGACGTCATACTATAGTGTATGAACGGTATTTCAATGAGGTTTTAATAACAAAAAAATCGGGCTTATACCGTAGCCATCTGTCCGGGTTGTTGTGTAATATCGTAGCAATAACGTAATAACATAGTAAACAACACATTCAGGGGTTCCATCATGATCGTTCGTCATGCCTGCAAAGAAGACTGCGCCGCTATTGGTGAAATTTACAACCACGCGGTGCTGCACACCGCCGCGATCTGGAACGATACCACGGTCGATACTGATAACCGTATTGCATGGTTTGAGGCCCGCACCCTCGCAGGTTATCCGGTTCTGGTAAGCGAAGAGAATGGCATCATCACCGGCTACGCCTCCTTCGGTGACTGGCGCGCCTTTGACGGTTTTCGTCATACGGTAGAGCACTCGGTTTACGTCCACCCGGATCACCAGGGCAAAGGCATTGGCCGTATGCTGATGAAGGCGTTGATTATTGAAGCCCGTGACATCGGCAAGCATGTGATGGTGGCGGGGATTGAAGCGCAGAACCACGCCTCTATCCATCTTCATCAGACGCTTGGCTTTGTTACAACGGGTCAGATGCCGCAGGTGGGCACCAAATTTGGCCGCTGGCTGGACTTAACCTTTATGCAGCTGCAGCTTGATGAGCGCAGCGATCCGGATGCGATTAAATGAACCAATCACTGACGCTGGCTTTTCTGGTGGCGGCGGGCATTGGCCTGGTGGTGCAAAATACCCTGATGGTGCGTATCACCCAGTCCTCCTCCACCATACTCATTGCGATGCTGCTGAACTCGCTGGTCGGCATTGTGTTGTTTGTCAGCATTCTGCTGTTTAAACAAGGGGTCGCGGGGTTTAGCGAGCTGGCATCCACGGTGCGCTGGTGGACGTTGATCCCCGGGTTGCTGGGTTCATTTTTTGTTTTTGCCAGCATCAGCGGTTACCAGAATGTTGGCGCGGCGACAACCATCGCCGTGCTGGTGGCAAGCCAGCTCATCGGCGGGCTGATAATGGACGTGCTAAAAAGCCATGGCATCCCGCTGCGGGCGCTGATCGGCCCGGTGTGCGGTGCAGTAATGCTGGTGGTGGGCGCGTGGCTGGTGGCCCGACGCCAGTTTTGAACATTACAGAATAACGCCGCCTTTGGTGAGCTGCTCCTGGCGCACCTCCATCTCTTCTTTATGCTGCTTACCGTGGTGCGATATCGCGGTACGCAGGCGCTGCTGCTGGGTATAGCGTTCTTCGCGGCTCAGCTCAGCATCATCGCTCAGTTCAATCAGCAGTTCGTTCATATGTGCAATGACGCTTTCGTCAATCGCGGCATCCACACGGGCGATAACTTCGTTTAAATGTGACATTGTCACTCCTTTTCATCTGCCCGGTGGCGCTGCGCTTACCGGGCCTACGGGGCATGAGTAGGCCCGGTAAGGCGTAGCCGCCACCCGGCTATAAAATGCTTAGTTCAGCTTCGCTTTTGAGAAATCACTGCCCATCAGGCTCACGCTGTAACCCGTGACGTTGCTGCGGGTTGCATAGAACGTTTTGCCGTTTGCCAGCGCAATCCACGGCGCCTGCTGATAGAAAATCTCCTGCGCCTGGCTATACAGCTTCGCACGATCGTCCGGGTTGCTGGTCAGTTTGGCTTTCTGCACCAGGGCATCATAATCCTTATTACACCAGCGCGCAGCGTTGGAGCCGGTTTTGATGCTATTGCAGCCCAGCAGCACATCGGCAAAGTTATCCGGATCGCCGTTGTCCGACATCCAGCCGAACAGCGCGGAGTCATGCTCGCCTTTACGCATTCCGGAAAGATACTCTCCCCACTCGTAAGAGACGATTTTGGCCTTCACGCCCACTTTCGCCCAGTCGCTCTGGATCATCTCGGCAATACGGCGGGAGTTCGGGTTGTACGGACGCTGTACCGGCATTGACCACAGCGTGACCTCCGCGCCCTTCTCCAGTCCGGCCTGTTTCAGCAGGGCTTTCGCTTTTTCCGGGTCGTAGCTGTAATCCTTCAGATCTTTATTGAAGCCCATCATATTTGGCGGAATTGGGGATTTCGCGACCGTACCGGAGCCCATAAAGACGGCGTTAACGATGGCCTTTTTGTCGGTGGCGTAGTTCAGCGCCTGGCGCACCAGCACGTTATCAAACGGTTTTTTCTCGGTATTGAACGCCAGATACCCCACGTTCAGCGCATCGACGGAGTGCAGCGTCAGGTTTTTGTTGTTCTTAATGACGTCAAACTGCACCGGAGATGGCGCAGGAATGATCTGGCACTCATTGGTTTGCAGTTTCGCCAGACGAGTCTCCACGTTTGGCGTGATAGAGAAGATCAGGTGTTTGGTCGGGACCGGGCCTTCCCAGTAGTTCGGGTTAGCCACATAGCGGATCAGAGAATCCACTTTGTACTGCTGGAGTACATAGGGGCCGGTTCCAATTGGCCAGGTATCGACGTTCTCAGGCGTGCCTTTTTTCAGCATCGCATCCGCATATTCGGCAGACAAAATGGAGGCAAAATCCATGCCCCAGTCGGCCAGGAAAGCGGCGTTCGGTTCACTGAGGGTGAACTGAACATGATAATCATCGACCTTTTTAACGTCCTGGATCAGCTTATCGAGGCCGACGTCGTTAAAGTATTCGTAATTGCCCTGCGACACATTGTGATACGGGTGTTTAGGGTCTTTCTGACGCATGACCGAGAAAATAACGTCATCGGCATTAAAGTCGCGCGTCGGTTTGAAGTATTTGTTGCTGTTGAACTTCACCCCTTTACGCAGCGTAAAGGTATAGGTCTTGCCGTCCGGTGAAATCGTCCAGGATTCCGCCAGAGACGGAACCGGGGTGTTTTTCACCGGGTCGAAATTGATCAGGCGGTTATAGAGTACCTGAGAGCTGGCGACGAATGACGGGTCTGAGCTGGCAATTTGCGGGTTGAACGACTCGGGGGACGCTTCAGAACAGTAAATAAGGGTGTCGTTGTTTGCCGCCCATGCGGCACCGGCTGGTAAAATAGCGCTCAGCGCAAGGGCGAGTAGTGTTTTCCCTGTAGACATGGTTATAACCCTGACAGTTTTATTATATAGGACAGTAATAACAGCACAGCCGCTATAAGCTGGCAAATAACGAAACACTATCAGGTTATTCTAAAGCCGCGTTTTTCGCTGGTTTTACAGCCAGTGCCGAAAAAGGTGATTTGTCTTAAGTTCCATTATCCGTCAAGCACAACCGTCACGATCTATGCCACAAGAAATCGGCGCTTTTAGCGTCTCTTCCTCCGTTTGTTTGCTTTCCGGTTTCGTTAAAGTAACGGTGTGAAGAAGTATATGGGATCAAATCGTGGCAAAAACTCTTTTACGCAGCGGTAATCTGGATGATTTTCAGGCCGTTGGCGGCGGCGGACAAGCCGTTTTTGAATCAGCGTTGCAAATACGTGAAGCACTCCGGTTGCGCAAACAGCAGGCCATTGTCGACTGTCTGGCCATTCCGCAGGTCAACGACGGCGGTGACCGCGTGGACTGGTACTCCCCGGTGGAAGGTAGCGTCACCAGCTGGAAAACGGCCAATGAAGATGACCGTTTTCGCGCCCTACGCTATCTGGAAAATACCCTTGCCAGCGTTGAATCGCTGAGTAAGAAATGCCTCCAGTCGCCTAAAACCGCACAACAGCTTTTTGGCTCCTTGCTGTCGAAAGCCTTCCAGTTCCCGAGCGAAAATTTCCTTTATCTGGTCGACGGTAAACCGGTCATTGCGTTCTGGGGATTTGTAAACCTGAACGAAAATGCACGCGATGACGTACTCGACTGCCTGCGCGAATCGCTGATCCCTGAGCCCGCGCCGGTGGTGATTGAAGATCCTGAACCGGAACCAGAACCGACCCCGGCCGTCACCTTTGAACACGCTGACGAACCTTTGATCGCCCCGGCCACGGTTGTGCGCATTACGCCTGAAGCGCTGTATGAGCCTGAGCCCGCACCCGCCGTTGCGCCGCCTGTTGAAGAGCCTGCTCCTGCGCCCGTCGTGAAAAAGCGTCGCGTGCCCTTATGGTCGCTGCCGGTTGCCGCTGTGATCGTTGCCGCCATTGCCGCCCCGCTGCTGTGGCCAAAACAGGCCCCTTCGGCAGAGCCCGTGCCAGCCGCCGCCCCGGCACCGCAACCCGTGGCGATTGCCCCAAAACCGATTAAAGCGGTTGAACCACTGGCGATGAACCTGCCGCTGCATCAGGCTGAGGTGGTAGAGAGTAAAGCGAAGGAACCCGATCCCGCTCCGGTGTCTGCCCCGGTGGTGATTGCCGCGATCCCGAAAGATGCCATGGTCATGGAGGCCGGTCAGGTCAAAGCGGGCTCGACGCGTTTCCTGAACGGCACCTGGCGCGCCATTCTTGACGTAAAAGATCCGGTGACCGGCAAACCGCCGTCACTGCGCTATCAGATCCAGAACAACAAAGGCTTCGCCCGTGTTGTGCATGGCGATAACGTTGTGTGCCGCGTAGAGGTTTTCTCCGGCCTGCACAGCAATGGCGAGCTGATGATTAAGAGTCGCGGCAATGCACGCTGCACAGACGGTTCCCGCTACCCGATGCCGGAAGTCTCCTGTAAAGCAGGCACCAGCGATGTCGCCGAATGCAATGCCCGTTATGATGCAAAAACCGTCGTTCCACTGACGTTTAAGAAAGCAGGTGCCTGATCCTATGCTGGTAAATCTTTGCGACTATAAACAGAGCGTTACGCTTATTGCCAACAGCGGTGTACAGTTCCTCGATTTCGGCCTGACCCCGCAGGACACCGCCAGCAACGGACGTTTCGTGCGTAAAACCGCGAACGGCCCGCTTTTGCGCCTTGATTTCGACCTGGTTAACGGGCGTTACACCCTGCCCGGCACGGACGGCGGCCAGCCTGAGGTGGTCAAGCCTGAGACAACCATCGCGCTGCATCAGTCCCTGGCCGTGCTGGATGGCGTCTGGCTCCCCGTTCCGTTCCTGCGTTTCAATCCCCCGCGTACCTTTGTTGACGGCCCGGACAACTGGGCGCGCGTTCAGGTCCGCAAGCTGGAGACGCCGGACACCGCAGGCAACACCCATCGCGTCACCCTCGCCCTCGACAGCCAGATTGCGGAGCATGCCACCTCCGCGCTGTCGCCGGTGGAAAACGACATCCTCAACGGGACCCGCTTCGCGCTGGCCTGGCGCGATGCCGAAGTAGAAAATTTCCTCGACCAGACGTGGATAGACGGCTGGCTGCGCGAAGCGTTCACGCAGTACGCCTCGGACGTTGAACACCGTTCAGAACGCGATCTGCAGCAGGCCATGCGCAGCTTTGAGTATCAGGCACACTGGCTGAATGTGCTGACCATGCTTGGTGAACAACTCACCGTGCCGGAAGTCAAATTTGTCACCCATACGCTCAGCACGCCTGCCATTCCGGTCGATTTGATCCTCGACGTGGGCAACACCCATACCTGCGGCGTGATTATTGAAGATCACGGCGACGCCAACGACGGTCTGCGCCAGACGGCCGAGTTGCAGGTGCGCTCTTTAAGCGAGCCGCAGTTCCTCAATGAGCCCCTGTTTACCAGCCGCCTGGAGTTCTCGGAAGCACGCTTTGGCAAACAGCACTTCTCGGTTGAAAGCGGTCGCGAGGATGCCTTCGTCTGGCCTTCTATTGTCCGGGTTGGCGATGAGGCGCGTAAGCTGGCCATGCAGCGTCTGGGGACCGAAGGTAACAGCGGTATCTCCAGCCCGCGTCGCTACCTGTGGGATGAGACGCCGGTGGTGCAGGACTGGCGTTTCAGCCAGATGAACAGCAAAACCCAACGCGAGCCGCTGGCGACCGCGTTCCCGCTGATGAACCTGATGAATGATGACGGCGAACCGCTGTTTACGCTGCCCCAGGACGAGCGTCTGCCGGTTTTCTCCCCGCAGTACAGCCGCAGCACCCTGATGACCCATATGCTGTGCGAGCTGCTGGCACAGGCGCTGGGCCAGATCAACAGCGTCGCCACGCGCTTGCGTCTGGGCTTCCCGGCGTCTCCGCGCCAGCTGCGCACGCTGATCCTCACGCTGCCCTCGGCGATGCCGAAGCAGGAGCGCGAGATCTTCCGTCGCCGCATGTTTGAAGCGATTGCCATCGTCTGGAAAGCGATGGGATGGCATCCGCAGGATGAAGACTTTGCCACCCGCAAGCAGCAGGATAAAAGCGTGGTGCCGGTGCCTGAGATCCAGATGGAGTGGGATGAAGCGAGCTGCGGGCAACTGGTCTGGCTTTACAACGAAGCGATCTCCCGTTTTGGTGGTCAGACGGAAGCATTCTTCGCCTCCCTCGCCCGCCCGGATCGTGAACCCGAACCTGGTGTCCAGCCGGGTCGCGCGCTGCGCGTCGCCTCTATCGACATTGGCGGCGGCACCACAGATATGGCGATCACCCACTATCAGCTGGATGACGGCTCCGGGAATAACGTCAAAATCACGCCACAGCTTCTCTTCCGCGAAGGGTTTAAAGTGGCCGGCGACGACACGCTGCTGGACGTTATCCAGCGCTATGTGTTGCCAGCCCTGCAAACGCAGTTGCAGAAGTCCGGCATTGCGGACGCGTCTCTGCTGATGGCGTCGTTGTTCGGTGACTCCGGGCGTATTGATACCCAGGCGGTATTGCGCCAGCAGACCGCACTTCAGCTCTTTATGCCGATCGGTCATGCGATCCTTGCCGCGTGGGAATCCAGCGACATTGACGATCCGCTGGCCGGTTTGCATGCCACCTTTGGCGATCTGCTGCCGCAGAAGCCGACCCGCAATGTGATGAACTACCTGCAGCAGGCTGTCGACCACGCTCTGCCTGCTGGCTCTGAAGCCTTCGACCTGTTTGCCGTGCCGCTGCATGTGAATTTCCGCGAAATGCAGGATGCGATGCTGGCAGGTCAATTCACGCTGGCCTCTCCGCTCCATGCGGTGTGCGAAGCGATCTCTCATTACAGCTGTGATATTTTGCTGATCACTGGTCGTCCGGGGTGCCTGCCGGGCGTGCAGGCACTGATCCGCCATCTCCAGCCCGTGCCGGTTAATCGCATCGTATGGCTGGATAAATACCAGGTTCATGAGTGGTATCCGTTCAGCCAGCAGGGTCGCATCGGCAACCCGAAATCGACCGCCGCCGTGGGGGCCATGCTCTGCAGCCTGGCGCTCGATTTGCGTCTGCCGCGCTTTAACTTTAAGGCGGCCGATATTGGCGCTTATTCCACCGTGCGCTATCTGGGCGTGCTGGATAACACCGTTAACACGCTGCGTGAGGAGAACGTCTGGTATGAGGATATCGACCTGGATAAACCTGGCGCAAAACTCGACGCCCGCCTGCATTTCCCGCTGCGTGGGAACGTCACGCTTGGCTTCCGCCAGCTGGCGAACGCACGCTGGCCAGCGACGCCGCTGTACACCCTGAGTATCAACTCGGCGGAACTGGCCAAAGCGATTGCTGGCGACGGCGTGCTGAACGTGCGGCTTAAGCTCTGCGGAGGCAGCAAGCACGAAGGCCCGGAATCTTTCGAGCTGAGCGACGCCTGGCTGCAGGATGGAACCCCTGTCCCACCTGACGCCTTAACCTTCAAACTGAATACCCTGGCCGATCGCCGTCATAGCGGTAGCCACTACTGGATCGACAGCGGGAGTGTATACCTGAAATGAGTGCAACGATGACCACCACGCAGGCCTTAATCGGGTGGATTAACGAGACGCGCCTGCACGCCCCGGTGCTGGATAACGATGCCGACGCCCTGCTGGCCCGTATCAATGCGGCGCAGGCGCGGGAGCAGGCCATTGAACAGGCCCTGACCCGGCGGAGCAGCATTGGTCTGTATGGCCACTCCCAAAGCGCCAAAGCGCATCTGTTGCTGTCCCTGTGCGGCAACGGTAACGGGCGGCTGAACGTTATTCCCGGGCAACGCACGTTCGACTACTTCTCACATATCAACCCGGGACATGCCCTGACCAACATGGCACTGCGTTTCACCACTGAAAGCGCGGCAGTGGACGATGAGGCTTTCCCGCTACGTCTGAGCCTGGTCACCGAGGCCGAGCTGGTGCAGCTGTTTATTGCCCGCACCACCTTACACCCGCAGATCCGCGCCGTGGATAAGGCCGTTATCGAGACGCGCCTTGAGAAGTGGCGCGGCCTGCGTCAGCCGCAGGGTGTACCGGGCATAACGGCGCAGGAAGTGGGCGCGATTGCCCGCTTCTGGCAGAGCACGGTACCTGCCGCCAGACAGCAAATTGATGATGTGCTGTGGCATCAGTTTGCGCAACTGGTGCCATCGCTTGACCTCACCACCCGGGCCAGCGTCTGGTCGCTTTTATGGGGTGAGCAACAGGAACTGACCCAGCAGTGGTTAAAGCTCGCCCATGTTCTGCACCAGACCAGCCACGCCAGCGAACTTGCCGCCCCGCTCAGCCTGCTGGTGGATAACTTTGGTCTGCCTGGCGAAGGCTTCCTGACCCATGGCACCTTTACCCTTCCGGACGCTCAGGAGACGCTGCTGCATCCCCTGAACAACGGCGAGATGCTTAATGCTATTAGCCTCCCCGTCGATGTACTGGCATTCCTGACGCGTGAACTGGTACTGCCTGTCGAGAGCAGCGCGCTGGATAACGTCGATATTATTGATATCCCGGTCTTTGCAGACAACAGCGCCGATCCGCTAAGCCAGGCCAAATGTCAGTGGCTGCTGGAACACTATCGCCAGCAGCTGCAGCCAGATGTGCTGGTGATCTGCAATGCGACCGCGCAGCACGACCAGACGGCAAAAAAAGCAAAGGTACTGATGAACTGGGTCAAAGAGACGCAGCCTGCGGAGGAGTCAGCCCTGCCGGGTCTGGTGTGGGCGATTACGCCTCACGACGCGCGTTTTACCACCCGGCAGAATCTCGATGAAGCAGTTCAGCATCTGCTGGGTAAACCGGGCCTGCGCTGGGGCACGCTGCAGGCGCTGGACAGCCACAGCATGCAGCGCGTCATCGAGTGGCTGTCACAGGCCACGTTACCTGCCCAGCGACAGAAACGTCTTAACACGCTGAAAACGGCGCTGCGCCAGGAGCTGTCAGCTTTAATGCACAGCTATCTGACACCACTGGTTGAGGAGCCTGCAGCAAGACGAACTCAGGCCGAGAACATGGTTCGTACCCTGCAAAGCAGCGCTGCCCGCCACGGCGAATTGCTCGAAGGGCTTCTGCCTCCGCTTAAAGCCTTCGAAACGCTTCTGGCCGTCCAGCAACCGCGCGAGGAGCAGGTCAACGGTCTGTTTACGGATACCATCGATCTGTTTGCCGATAATGCGCAGGAAAGTGCCAGCACGTTCCAGACAAAAGATAAAGCGCGCCTGGCGCATAAAGTGTGGATGAACCATTTGCGTCAGTGGAGTCGTAATGACGCAGCGGCCACACGCCTGGGTCTTGAGCCTGCGGTGTTACAGCAAATTGCCGAGGTTCTGGTGGTCGCCAGCTACCGTCTTAACCTGCCTCAGCAGCTTCAGCGTATTGTTGAAACCGACAAGAGCAGCGCCGCACAGCTGCATGCGGTGATAGGTAATTTCGTTGGCTGGCTGGGTTACGACCAGACGCCTGTTGCCGAACGTCCGGCAAGCCGTATCCGTAAGGGGCAGGCAATCTTTGTTACGCCCGTGGTTAGCTGCGCCGCGCCGCGCCTGACGCGTCTGGGGGAACAGCCTGTCCATGCGGCTACCGCATACGTTTACGACTGGCTGGTTGCCCTCTATAGCCGGGCAATAGAGAACATTGATTATCAGCACCCGCATGATGTTCAGCCTGACGCACGTCGGGCACTTCGGGCTTTAATCATGTAGCAGTCTTTGTTGCCGGGTGGCGCTGCGCTTACCCGGCCAACATTCCGCAACGATAATCACGCCGCCATACACTCCGCTAACGTCTGCGCCAGTGCCGACGGGTTTTCCCACGACATGGAGTGCCCCGCAGCAGGGATAATTTTGACCTCAACGCCCTTCTGCTTCAGGCGCTCCACATCGTCATCCGGTAAAGAGAGCTCGCCGAAAATCAACGTCACCGGGCAAGGTAGCGACAGAAATTGCGTTTCCCAGTCTGGCTCAACGCCCGCCACCAGGCTCGATGCGCCGCGCCAGACAGCATAAGGTGCATTACTTTGGAGGCACCCGGCCCACGCCGTTTTTTCTGCACAGAGCATGGCCTGATATCCCTGTTCCAGAAACTGCTGTTCCGTTTGTGCGGCAATCGAGCGGCTGAACATCCCACCCCCGGCATGAAAATTGGGTTCCGACACCATCAGCCCTTTAACACGCGATGCCAGCAGCCCCGCCGCTTCAATGGCGATGCTGCCGCCCATGCTGTGACCGTACAGCCAGAAGGCATCTAGCTTCAGATGATCCATCAGTTCAGTCACAACACGGGCCTGGTCGGTAGTTTTGTAGCTGTAGTGCTCAGGCTTATCGCTGTAACCGCTGCCGGGTAAATCGATGAGAATCGTTCTGCCCCCGCCAAACTGAGGGTCACGAACGACGCGGGGATATTCATAGGACGAGGCGCAGCCCAATCCGTGGATGAAGACGACGGGATCGCCGGTGCCGGGCAAATCATGCCAGCGGACGGTGCAACCCGCATGTTGCGAGTAAAAACTGTTCATAAGCACTCCTTTTACGATGCACTGTTTATTTATACAGTTATCGTGACGGGAATGCCATGTTCATCGTTTAAAAATGGAAGCGTGCTTCAGAAAAGCGAGACCAGCAGCGCAACGGGGAAGCTCATCGGCCAGGTCGACCCTACCAGAAACGCGCTGAGCAGGCGGATGCGTTTACGATCTTTAGACAGGAACCAGGTGATTAATGCGCAGATAGAAGCCATGATTGCGTAAAAAACCAACATCTTTTGATACAACGTCATTCTGTATTCCAGAGCCGAAAAAATAACCGCACGCAATATGCGTCATATGTTGATACAGATCAAGTTTTTTCGTTACACAATAACCACTTAAATAGTAAGGCTAATAACAAATGAGTATCTTACATAACAATCAATGAGGACTGGCAATAACATTCATTAATAACGTGCATTTAAAATGCACGTTTTGACAAATTCCCTCTCACGATACGGAGTCTAATAAAGACAGATATTCATGGGAGGCAACATGCTACGCATTCCACAGCGCTGTATTCATACCCGTTCCACCCCATTCTGGAATAAAGACACCGCCCCCGCCGGGATTTTTCAGCGTCATCTCGACACGGGTACCCGTCCGGGCATTTATCCTCGGCTGAGCGTGATGCAGGGTGCCGTGCGTTACTTAGGCTATGCCGATGCGTTGACTCCCGAGCCTGACAGCACATTAATTATCGAGGCCGGGCATTTCGGTGTTTTTCCGCCTGAGAAATGGCATCACATCGAGGTGATGACCAACGACACGCTGTTTAATATCGAGTTTTTCGTCGAGCCAGAGGTGCTGAAATCGCTTTAAGCAACTGACACTTAAGAGGAAACCATTATGCTACGCATTCCTGAGAATTTTGTTCATACCCGCTCCACGCCATTCTGGAACAAAGATACCGCGCCAAAAGCCCTCTTCACCCACCATAATACGAAAGCCAGCGTATATGGCCGTTTGTCGGTGATGCAGGGGGCGGTGCGCTATTTTGGCTTCCCGGACGCAGACGCGACCGAACCGGATCTGGAGCTGGTGATTGAAGCCGGATCGTTTGGTATCTCACCGCCGGAAAAATGGCACCGTATTGAACTTTTGACTGACGATACGTATTTCAATATCGACTTTTTTGCCGACCCCGACGTCACGCTTCAGGGCGCAGGCATCGGTAAAGTGGTCAATACACATAAGGAGTAACGGCGTGGGCAAATCAACTTACACCGTGACCGTTACCAACAACAGTAACGGTGTCTCGGTGGATTATGAAACAGAAACCCCAATGGAGTTGCTCATTCCCGATGTCGCCGCAAACGTAGTGAAAGATCTGGTTAATACCGTTCGCGCGTACGATACAGAAAATGAACATGACGTTTGTGGCTGGTAAAAAAACGCCCGGCAGTAGAAGCTGCCGGGCATGACTTCCTAGTGTTTTATCATCACATGGCGGACAACGGTATAATCCTCAAGCCCATATACCGACATATCTTTCCCATAACCGGATAACTTCATGCCGCCGTGTGGCATTTCGCTTACCAGCATAAAATGGGTATTCACCCAGGTGCAGCCGTATTGCAGACGCGCACTCAGCCGGTGAGCGCGCCCCACATCCCGGGTCCAGACGGACGAGGCCAGGCCATATTGTGAATCGTTAGCCCAGGCCAGCACCTGTTCTTCGTCGTCAAATTCGGTGACGCTCACCACCGGGCCAAAGACTTCACGTTGTACAATGGCATCTTCCTGTTTTGCTCCGGCCAGCAGGGTTGGCTGGAAGTAGTAACCTGCCCCCTCTTTTTTACTGCCGCCCGTCACTACGCGGATATGGCTGAGCGCTTTGGCCTCTTCCACAGCCTGACAGACGCGCGACAGATGCGCTTGCGAGCTCAGCGGCCCCAGCTCGGTAGAGGCCTCTTCCGGCGCCCCCATCTTCAGGCTGGCCACCGCTGCGCCCAGTTTTTCCACCAGCGCAGCATAAATGCCCTTCTGGGCATAAATCCGGCAGGCCGCAGTGCAGTCCTGCCCGGCATTGTAGAAACCAAACGTCCGCACGCCCTCGACGACCGCATCCAGATCGGCGTCATCAAAGACGATAACCGGTGCCTTGCCGCCCAGCTCCATGTGGGTACGTTTTATGGATGAGGCGGTATGGCCAATGATGTGCTCCCCGGTAGCAATTGAGCCGGTGAGTGACACCATGCGCACTTTCTCATGCCCGGTCAGCGGATCGCCTACCGTTTTTCCGCGCCCGAACAGCACGTTCAGCACGCCAGCCGGGAAAATATCCTTCGCCAGTTCGGCCAGCTTTAAGGCGGTCAGCGGCGTAATCTCAGAAGGCTTGATGACCACGCAGTTCCCGGCGGCCAGCGCAGGTGCCAGCTTCCACGCCGCCATCATCAGCGGGTAGTTCCAGGGGGCGATGGAGGCGACAACCCCGACCGGATCGCGGCGGATCATCGAGGTATGGCCGTCCAGATACTCACCCGCCGCCAGTCCGTTCAGGCAGCGGGCCGCGCCAGCAAAGAACCGAAACACATCGACCACCGCGGGGATCTCATCGCCCAGCGCGCAGTGCAGCGGCTTACCGCAGTTCAGGGATTCGAGTCTGGCAAACTCGTCGGCATGCGCTTCAATAACGTCAGCCAGTTTCAGCAGGCATTCGGCACGCGTTTTGGGCGTGGTTTGCCCCCACTGTGCGAACGCCCGATCGGCTGCCTGCACGGCCGCGTCGACCTGCGCGGCAGATGCTTCAGCAATCTCCAGCAGAACCTCTCCGGTGGCAGGGTTATAGACCGGCTGTTTTTCCCCCTCGCCGCTCACCAGTTCACCATTAATCAGCAGTCGTTTTTGCATAGCATTGTCCCGTTGAAATCAATGTTATTTCCCGCTCCCGGCGCTGTTCTCGCCGTCGCGGGTTAGCCACCAGGCTCCCAGAATGGGGAAGGTTGTCACCAGCATCACCAGCAGTGCGACCACGTTGGTGACCGGCACGTCACGCGGACGTCCGAGCTGGTTAAGCAACCACAGCGGTAACGTGCGCTCGTGTCCCGCGGTAAAGGTTGTGACGATAATTTCGTCAAACGACAGAGCAAACGCCAGCATGCCCCCGGCCAGCAGCGCCGACCCAAGATTGGGCAGGACCACGTAACGGAAGGTTTGCCAGCCATCGGCCCCTAAATCCATCGATGCTTCAATCAGGCTCCAGGAGGTGCGTCGGAACCGGGCAATCACATTGTTAAACACCACCACCACGCAGAACGTGGCGTGCCCGACAACGATGGTAAAAAAACCAGGCTCCAGATTGATGGTTTTGAAAGCGGTCAGCAGCGCCAGACCGGTGATGATGCCCGGCAGCGCTATCGGCAACAGCAGCAACAGCGAAATGGCGTTTTTGCCAAAAAACGCACTACGCCACAGCGCCGCTGCAGCAAGCGTGCCAAGTACCAGGGCAATAGCCGTCGCTAACGTCGCAATTTTAAGTGACAACGTCACGGAATCGATGATGTCGCCACGCCCCGCCGCCACGCTAAACCACTTCAACGTCAGCCCCTGCGGCGGGAAGCTGAAGGCCGCGTCCTCAGTATTAAAAGCGTAGATGGCAATAATCAGCAGGGGGAAGTGGAGGAAGATCACCCCGCCCCAGGCGGCCACTTTCAGGAACAACGGTGCGCGTTCAGAGTGCATCGAATGCTCCCAGACGTTTCACGAACGCCAGATAAAGCGAGATAAGCACAATCGGCACCAGGGTGAAGGCGGCAGCCATGGGCATATTCCCGATGGCCCCCTGCTGGGCATAGACCATATTGCCAATGAAATAGCCCGGCGGCCCTACCAGCTGTGGCACGATAAAATCACCGAGCGTCAGAGAGAAGGTAAATATCGAGCCCGCCGCGATACCCGGGATCGCCAGCGGCAGAACAACATAACGAAAGGTCTGACGCGGACGCGCGCCGAGATCGGCAGAGGCCTGCAACAACGAGGCAGGCAGCCGTTCCAGCGCCGCCTGCACGGGCAGGATCATAAACGGCAGCCAGATGTAGACAAAGACCAGAAACCGCCCCAGCCCGGAGGTCGATAACGTGTTCCCGCCAATCGCCGGGAGCGTCAGAACAGAGACCAGAATCGGCTCCAGCCCCAGATGGCTGAGAAACCACTGCGCCACGCCATCTTTCGCCAGCAGTAGCGTCCACGCGTACGCTTTGACGATATAGCTCGCCCACATCGGCAGCATAACGGCAATATAGAAGAACGCTTTCCATTTGCCGCTGGTGTAACGCGCCATATACCAGGCCATCGGGAAGGCCAGAATGGCGCTGGCGAGGGTGACCGCAATCGCCATCACCAGCGTACGGATGATGATGTCGTAGTTTGCCGGGTTAAAAAGTGCCTGAATGTTCGCCAGCGTCAGGTCCGGCGTCACCGACATGGTGAAATCATCAAAGGTATAAAAGCCCTGCCACAGCAGCGTAAGGAGCGATCCCAGATAGACGATGCCAAACCACATCAGCGGTGCCAGCAGCAGCAGGAATATCCCCAGCGACGGTTTGCGCCAGAAGTGCGCGGTCATGCGGCTTAGGGTACCGCGCGGTGCGGGAGGATGTAAGACGCTCATCGCCATTTCACCCTTCCTCATGCAGGCGGATCATGGCGTCGCGCGGCCATGACGCCAGCACCGCCTGCCCCGGCTCAACGCCGGTGTGCAGTGTGTCCGCGCTGAGATTGGCCTGGCTCACCAGCAGTTTTGCCCCCCCGGCAAGTTTCAGCTCCAGGCGCGTTGCCGCACCCTGATACTGGATAGCCTGCACCACACCTTCAACCTGAACCTCACCGCTCTCATTGAGGCGGATATGTTCCGGTCGAAGCGAATAAGCGCCCTGCATGCCGCACACTTTCTGCGCCAGTGCCGCATCGAAAACGTTCGAGGTGCCGACAAAGCTGGCCACGAACGGCGTACGCGGGCGCATGTATAGCTCACGCGGGGTATCCACCTGCTCAATGCGTCCGTTGTTGAAAACGGCGACCCGGTCGGACATTGACAGGGCTTCCCCCTGATCGTGGGTCACAAAAATGAAGGTGATCCCGAGTGCCTGTTGAAGTTTTTTCAGCTCGACCTGCATCTGCTCACGCAGTTTCAGATCGAGCGCCCCCAGCGGTTCATCCAGCAACAGCACGCGGGGTTCATTGACCAGCGCACGCGCAATGGCAACGCGCTGACGCTGGCCGCCAGAAAGCTGCGACGGCTTGCGCGCAATGGCAAAGCTCAGCCCGACCTTTTCCAGCGCCTCCTGCGCCAGTGCATGGCGTTTTTTCTTGTCGGTGCCTTTGACCATCAGCCCGTAAGCGACGTTATCGAGAATCGACATATGCGGAAACAGCGCGTAGTCCTGGAACACCGTATTGACGTCTCGCTCCCACGGAGGAAGCTCACTCGCTTCTTTACCGAAGATTGTGATCGCCCCGCCGGAGAGTTGTTCAAAACCGGCGATCAGCCGAAGGCAGGTGGTTTTGCCGGAGCCCGACGGCCCCAGCATGGAGAAAAACTCCCCGTCACGAATGGCAATGCTCACCCCATCCACCGCCCGTACGTCGCCGTACAGACGGGAAACGTCATTAAACTCTACCGCGTACGTCATGTTCTGCTCCCGGATGATTAACGGCCACCCATGATGGCGATGTAATCCTGCGTCCAGCGGCTGTAAGGCACATATTTGCCGCCTTCGGCGATCGGGGTTTTCCAGAACTTGATTTTGTCAAAGGCGTCGTAACCGTTGGTTTCACAGCCTTTCTCACCCAGCAGCGTACTGGCCTTACACCCTTGCGCCACCACCGGCAGAGAGCCAAACCACGCCGCCAGATCGCCCTGCACTTTTGGCGTAAGCGACCAGTTCATCCATTTGTAAGCACACATCGGGTGTTTTGCCTGCGCGTGAAGCATAGTGGTGTCTGCCCAGCCCGTGACGCCCTCTTTCGGGAAGACGGTCGCGATCGGCTGGTTTTCGGCTTTCAGGGCATTCGCCTGGTATGGCCAGGCGCTGGACGCCACCACGCCTTCATTCTTAAAGTCACTCATCTGTACGGTGGTGTCATGCCAGTAGCGGTGGATCAGGGCGTGCTGATCGCGTAGCACTTTCAGAACCGCAGCGTACTGTTCTTCCGTCAGCTGGTAGGGGTCGTTAATACCCAACTGGGGTTGAGTGGCCTTCACAAACAGCGCCGCATCGGCAATGTAAATCGGCCCGTCATAGGCCTGCACGCGGCCCTGGTTGGTTTTACCGTCCGGTAAGTCCTGTTTTACAAACACCACGCTCCAGCTGTCCGGCGGTGTCGGGAAGGTTTTGGTGTTGTACATCAGCAGGTTTGGCCCCCACTGATACGGCGTGCCGTAGACGTTGCCGCCCACGTTAAACCATTCACCTTTAACGAGGCGCGGGTCGAGGGTTTTCCAGTTGGGGATGAGTTCCGGGTTAATCGGCTGAACGCGTTTGCCCATAATCAGACGGAGCGACGCATCTCCTGACGCGGTGACCAGGTCATACCCGCCTTTCGCCATCAGGCTCACCATCTCGTCCGACGTGGCGGCGGTTTTGACGTTTACCGCACAGCCGGTCTCTTTTTCAAACTGGGTTACCCAGTCATAATTTTTATCCGTTTGTCCCCGCTCGATGTAACCCGGCCAGGCAATAATATCCAGCCGACCCTCTCCGTCGCCAATCGCTTTCGGTGGCTCGGCGGCTTGCGCGGTCATTATGGCCATACCAAGCGCACACAGGCTGCTGCGGGCAAATTTTTTGCTCATAAACATTACTCCAGTCGCAATGAAAATTTAGCGGCAGCCGTGCCGTAAAAATATCTCCCTCATTAAACGTAGACCGCGCAAATGCCCCGCACCGTGCGGCTTAAGGAAATTTCATCAAGGTGTGACCGAGGGCGCATTCCCCGTTAACTGGATTATAGACAAGGGGTTAGGCGTGAGAGGTGGTATGCAGTTTTCGTATGATGCGACGCAGCAAAATGGTCGCCGCGGCGGCAAAAAGATAAGCAATGATTATTTAGCGAGAGACCTGAATCGTTATTTCAACATGCTGCTGATTAATTTCCCTAACTGAATAACGGCCTGCTCTTCCCGCTCTCCCCATGCCCAGGAGGTATTAAAACGGAAAAAGGGTGTCCAGACATCTGAGGTAGAAAACATCTTGCCTGGGGCAATACTGATGTGATGGCGTAACGCCTGTTCGCTTAACAGTCCTGCATCCAGCTGTGCCGGAAGCTCCAGCCACAAAAAGTAGCCGCTATCGTTATGATGGATTTTGACGCCCGGCGGCATATGGCGCAAAAGTGACTGCCACGCCTGCTGTTTACGCTCGGCCAGCGTACGTCGCAGGCGGCGAAGATGGGCGTCGTAGCGTTTGGTCGCGAGGTAATCCACCAGCGCCAGCTGCATCGGGGAGCTGGTAGAGAGCGTGCTCATCAACTGAAGCTGCTGAATGCGCCGCGCATGCTTACCCGCCGCTACCCAGCCGATACGAAAACCGGCCACCAGACATTTCGAAAACGAGGAGCAGTGCAGCGTCATGTCCTGACGATCCCATGCTTTCGCCGGGAGCGGCTTTTCACGGCCAAAATAGAGCTCGCTGTAGACATCATCTTCAATCAGCGTGACGTTGTGCCTCGTCAGCAGCGCCACAAGCTGCGCTTTTTTCTCCGGGCTGAGCGTAAAGCCAAGCGGATTTTGACTGTTGGTCATTATCCAGCAGGCCTTGACCGGGTAGTCATTCAGCGCCTGTTCAAGCGCATTGAGATCGATCCCCTCGCGCACGTCCGTCGCAATCGACAGGGCCTTCAACTTCAGGCGTTCCAGCGCCTGCAGCGCGCCGTAGAAACAGGGGTTTTCGACAATCACCCAGTCCCCCGGCTCGGTCACCGCCTGGAGACTCAAGTTCAGCGCTTCGAGCGCGCCTGCGGTGATCACGATCTCCTCCGGTGAGATATTCATCCCCTGCTGTGCATAGCGGCGGGCAATGGCGTGGCGCAAATCGACATTACCCGGCGGCAGGTTTTCAATCACGCTCATCGCCGTCGCGGTTTTGCTGACGTTAGCCAGTGAGCGGTTGAGTTGCTGAAGCGGGAAAAGACGCGGGTCGGGAAAGGCGGAAGCGAAAGGAACAACCGACGGGTCGCGGCTGGCCTGCAGAACGTCGAAGATATAAGTGTTGATGTCCACCGCTTCGTCGCGCATGACCTGTGCAGGTGGCGCTGGCTGTTGTGCGGTCGGGCGCGAGGCAACGTAATAGCCCGACTGCGGTCTGGCGACAATGCGCCCCTGACTTTCCAGCATCTGATACGCGTGGCCCACGGTCATAAAACTCATGCCGCTGCTCGCCACCTGCTCTCGCAGAGAAGGCAGCTTATCGCCCGGCAACCATACGCCAAGCTCAATCTGCGAGATAATTTGTTGCGCCAGACGCTGGTATTTTTTCATCAGATTCTCCTTATTGCGGACAGTGTATATCAGCAGGAGAAAAAGAGAAGATTTTGCTAACTGTTATGGTTTATGAAATGAATTACTTACGGTACTCGGTCACATGATTGTGTGCGAGACGCGCCGCGGCCAGATGGTCGAGTGTAATCATTGGCGATTTGCAAAAGATGCATTTTGCGCCGAAGGGATTTTTCTCAGACACATCAAAGGCTGAAGTACGGTACTGCGAGCCATGACAGCATGGGCAGCGAAAATGGATATAAGAAGTCATAGGATTCTCCTGTAAACGTAAAAACGTAAATTACTCATGAGCCGATCAGGCGATAATGGTTTGAAACAAAACTAATCGGAATGTAGATAAAGACCCAAGAGAGGCTGCGGAGAGGCACAACGTGATGAGAACTGCTTTATAAAACTACGTCAGATATTTATTTGGACTCAAAACCAGAAGACCATTAACGCACGGTGCCGACGACAAAGCAAGCGGTTTAATGCATAAAATTCATTAAAAAAATATTTTTATGCCCTATAAGGAAGTATATCAGATGGCAAAAGCGGGAAGTTTTTTCCAACTGTTATAGTTAAATTTCGCATTTCTGCGTCTGATAGTCTGATCTGCGCCTCTGTACCATAACAGCACACCGTTTGACATTGAGGCTGTGCATGTTTGGTTTAGATGCTTTTCACCTTGCACGGATACAGTTTGCCTTTACCGTATCCTTCCACATTATTTTCCCGGCAATCACTATCGGCCTGGCAAGCTATCTTGCTGTGCTTGAAGGGCTGTGGCTGAAAACAAAAAATCCGGTCTGGCGATCGCTGTACCACTTCTGGTCCAGGATTTTTGCCGTTAACTTTGGCATGGGCGTGGTCTCCGGGCTGGTGATGGCGTATCAGTTTGGCACTAACTGGAGTGGATTTTCGCAGTTTGCGGGCAGCATTACCGGTCCGCTTCTGACCTATGAAGTGCTGACCGCCTTTTTCCTTGAGGCCGGATTCCTCGGCGTGATGCTGTTCGGCTGGAATAAAGTCGGACCTGGGCTGCACTTCTTCGCCACCTGTATGGTAGCGCTGGGGACAATTATCTCCACCTTCTGGATCCTCTCCTCCAATAGCTGGATGCAGACCCCACAGGGCTATGAGATCATCAACGGGCAGGTCGTTCCGGTAGACTGGTTTGCCGTGGTCTTTAACCCCTCCTTCCCGTATCGTCTGCTGCATATGTCGATAGCCGCCTTCCTCAGTAGCGCCCTGTTTGTTGGCGCATCGGCGGCATGGCATCTGCTGCGCGGAAATAATACGCCTGCCATCCGCGCTATGTTTTCTATGGCGCTGTGGATGACCCTGATTGTGGCCCCCATCCAGGCAATGGTCGGTGATATGCACGGGCTGAACACCTTAAAGCATCAGCCTGCCAAAATCGCCGCCATTGAGGGGCACTGGGAAAACCCACCGGGGGAACCTACCCCGCTACTGCTGTTTGGCTGGCCAGATATGGAACTGGAGCGCACCCGTTTTGGCCTGGAGATCCCCGCTCTTGGCAGCCTTATCCTGACGCACAGTCTGGATAAACAGGTTCCGGCGCTCAAGGAGTTCCCGAAGGAAGATCGTCCAAATTCCACCATTGTCTTCTGGTCGTTCCGCATTATGGCGGGCTTAGGCATGCTGATGCTGCTGCTCGGCGTGGTGGCGCTTTGGTTGCGCTATAAAAAGTGCGTTTACACCTCGCGCCCCTTCCTGTGGTTTGCCCTGCTGATGGGGCCTTCAGGGTTGATCGCCATACTGGCCGGATGGGTGACCACCGAAGTAGGACGCCAGCCGTGGGTCGTCTATGGGCTTCAACGTACCCGGGATGCGGTATCCGCCCATGGCGATCTGCATATGAGCGTCAGTTTGCTGGCTTTCTTCGTCGTTTACACCTCGGTCTTCGGCGTCGGTTACAGCTATATGGTGCGCCTGATTAAAAAAGGACCTCAGCCTCACGAATCGTTCGCCACCGAGGCCGATGGACGTCCGGCACGCCCGCTTTCCGCAGTTACCACTGGCAATAAGGAGCAGCCATAATGGGTATCGATCTTTCCATTATCTGGTTTGTCATCATCGTCTTCGCGACGCTGATGTATATCGTGATGGACGGTTTTGATCTGGGGATCGGCATTCTGTTCCCGATGACGCAAAAACCGGACGATCGCGATGTGATGGTCAACAGCGTCGCCCCGGTCTGGGACGGGAATGAAACCTGGCTGGTGCTGGGTGGCGCTGCCCTCTTCGGTGCCTTTCCGCTGGCCTACGCGGTGATTATCGATGCCCTCACCATTCCGCTGACATTAATGCTGATCGGTCTTATTTTTCGTGGCGTGGCGTTTGAGTTTCGTTTTAAAGCAACGCCAGCGCACCGTCCGTTCTGGGATAAAGCCTTTATTGGCGGTTCACTTCTGGCGACGTTTACCCAGGGCATCACGGTGGGTGCCGTCATAAACGGGTTTGCAGTCACCGGGCGTGCCTATACCGGCGGTCCCTTTGACTGGTTTACCGCGTTTAACCTGTTCTGTGGCGCGGGTCTGGTGGTGGCCTATGCGCTGCTGGGCGCCACCTGGCTGGTGATGAAAAGTGAAAATGCCCTGCAACAGCGGATGCGCGAAGTTTCTAAAATGCTCTTAATTGTGCTGCTGGCCGTTATCGCGGCGATCAGTCTCTGGACCCCGCTGGCGCACCCGGCCATCGCCGCGCGCTGGTTTACGCTGCCGAACCTGTTTTATCTGTTGCCGGTTCCGGCTCTGGTCGTCCTGCTGAGCCTGTATCTGTGGCGCTGCCTGAATAATCGGCAAAGCCATAACCGGCCATTTATCCTGACGCTGGGGCTTATTTTTCTCGGCTTTAGCGGGCTTGGGATCAGCATCTGGCCGCATATTATTCCACCGTCGATCACCCTGTGGCAGGCGGCCGCGCCGACACAAAGTCAGGGCTTTATGCTGGTAGGTGCGTTGTTGATCATTCCCGTGATTCTGGTCTACACCTTCTGGAGTTACTACGTATTTCGCGGAAAAGTACAGCATGGGGAGGGTTATCACTGATGCAACAGCCTGTCTGGAAACGATTGCTGTGGCTGGCCATTATCTGGGGCGGCAGCGTACTGGCGCTGGCGGCTGTCAGTATGTTCTTCCGCATGCTGATGACGGCCGCCGGGTTTAAATCTCACTGATCTTGTCCCGGGCAACCGCTGCGTTGCCCGGTCTTCTTCCCGCACTTTCAGATAAACCCCATTAACGCACGCCAGCGTATCGTTACACTGGTAAATGATTCACAGTATTTATAGTTCGAGAAGAAAAATGAAAAAACTCATTGCGTTAAGTGTTATCAGTCTTGTCCTCTCCGGCTGCGTTAATCCGGGTAAAGCGTCTGTTCAGCCGGAGCAGCTTAAGAACCACCGCTTTGTGCTGGAAAATGTGGACGGGAAAGCCGTGAAGGCCACGACAACGCAACCTGAGATCAGTTTTAGCGCGTTGCCCGATATCAGCCTGGTTAATAACATCAGCATTTCCGGCGTGATGTGTAACCGCTTCAACGGACAGGGAAAATTGTCCGAAGGAGAACTTAAGGTTAAAGGGCTGGCGATGACGCGCAAACTCTGTACCGAACCACAATTGAACGAACTGGATCAGGCCATCGGCGACATGCTGCGCAAAGGGGCGCAGGTCGACCTGACTGAAGACCAGTTAACGCTGGCGACAGCCGACAAAACGCTGATGTTTAAACGCGCTGAATAATCAGTAGCTACCGCAGGATCCAACGGCAAGCGACTGTTCACTGCAGCGTTTGCCGTTTGGCAAGGCGCACATCCCGATCGCAGAGCCATCGAGCTGGCGGGCAACAGACAGTGAGCCACCAATCATCGCGCAGTTGGCTTGTCCTGAACTGGACATCGCGGCTTTCATTCCCGGCGTTACGTGTGCCGCCGTGGCCTGCTGAACAGGTTCGTTACTACAGGCCGACAGCAATAACGCGGCACACCCTACCCAAAACGCTGAACGCATGCTCTCTCTCCCCCATGAATAATGCGAAACCTATGCATAATAGGCATCACATCCCGTGCCGTCGAGAGCGGAAGTGCGTATTTATGCGCTGCTGAAACAATTTCTCGCAATTTTTTTGGATATTGTTGAACCTGAAGCTGTTGGCAGTATATTACTGCTTTGCTCTTTGGGATTGCGTTAACAGGCTGGTTCATAAGGATAATAATCAATGCCGATTTACAATAAGTCGTTTTGCGTAGCCGTGCTCGCGCTGTGTTCTTTTCATGCCCGGGCTGAGCAGTGCTCACCCGAAAGCGTAAACAAAAATAAAACCAATAATTTCATTCTACTGCAACAGCAAATTAATGAAGCAATACCTAAAACGATTGAGACCAGGATTGAGAGTCCGGACGGTTACATCCGTACAACAATAAATGCGAGTTACAACCGCTGTGGCGAACTTCTTGGCGGCAGTATGCTGGAGGTAAAAACAGCAACCTATCCTCAATCTGTTCTTGTGATTACCAGTGCGATAAAACTCAGTAAAGCGGATTACGGCTGGCGCATCCTTGTCGATGGCAAAGGCATCGGAACGGACAAGCGCAACCAAAAATCGACACTGTTATTCCGTCATAATGTTGAAGGTATGTATTTGCTAAACAAAAAAGGGATTATCAGTAAAGCAGTTAACCGCGGCACCATTACTGCCACAACGCCGGGGGAGAAAGATCGAACCAGCATGGGCACCATTCTGTATACCCTCAATACAACAGGGGCTCTTACCCGTTCAGAAAACAAAAGTAACCTGGCGATTGAGAATTACCGCACGGAGTACGAGTACGACACGCATCATCGCCTGACAAAAAGGTACACACCTAACGTCGTGGATGAGTATGTTTACGATGATGCAGGTCGCCAGCTGACCTGGACGAACACCGAGACCTATTACACTATCGAAAAAACGGTGAATACCTGTAAGGAATGGGACACTAACGGGGAATGTATCCAGGCGGATATCGACATCACTATCTCCTCACCAGATAACGACAAAGGCAAGGCTTTTGAGTACAAACATAAAGCAGCCATGACAGCGACTTATGAATACTGGAACTGAATTATTTAAGATTTAGAAGGGTTTTTCGCCAAAAGTTTGATCTACTCATTGATGGTGAGAATACCGAGGACACAAATGCGAAAATCGCAAAATCCGGCCTTTGCTAAAATAAGGGAATAATATTCAGGGTCTGACCAGATTTACGGACCCCTCTTTTTTTGCGCAATGTAAGGGTGTCGTCCTATGCAAACTATTGACGGTAATGGTGCAGTCGCGTCAGTCGCGTTTCGCACCAGCGAAGTTATCGCCATCTACCCGATTACGCCAAGCTCTACAATGGCCGAACAGGCAGATGCCTGGGCAGGAAACGGGTTAAAAAATGTCTGGGGCGATGTCCCGAGAGTCGTCGAAATGCAGTCCGAAGCGGGTGCGATTGCCGCGGTGCATGGTGCGCTACAGACGGGGGCGCTCTCCACATCGTTCACCTCCTCGCAGGGATTGCTGCTGATGATCCCGACGCTGTACAAACTGGCCGGTCAACTTACCCCGTTTGTCCTGCACGTCGCGGCACGAACCGTTGCTACCCACGCGCTCTCCATTTTTGGCGATCACTCCGATGTGATGGCCGTGCGTCAGACCGGCTGCGCCATGCTGTGCGCCAGCAGCGTTCAGGAGGCCCAGGATTTCGCGTTAATTTCCCATATCGCGACGCTGAAAAGCCGCGTGCCGTTTATTCACTTCTTTGATGGTTTCCGCACCTCCCACGAAATCAACAAAATCGTGCCGCTGGCAGACGAAACCCTTCTCTCGCTTCTGCCGCAGGCGGACATTGATGCCCATCGCGCCCGCGCACTCAACCCGGAACATCCGGTGATCCGCGGGACATCGGCCAACCCGGATACTTACTTCCAGTCCCGCGAGGCAACGAACCCGTGGTACAACGCGGTGTACGATCATGTGGAACAGGCGATGAACGATTTCGCTGCCGCCACCGGACGGGAATATAAACCGTTTGAATATTATGGCCATCCACAGGCGGAACGCGTGATTGTGCTGATGGGTTCAGCCATTGGCACCTGTGAAGAAGTCGTGGATGAACTGCTGACGCGCGGCGAGAAAGTTGGGGTGCTGAAAGTTCGCCTTTTCCGCCCGTTCTCAGCGAAACATCTGCTCTCTGCGCTGCCGGAGAGCGCACGTAGCGTGGCCGTGCTCGATCGTACCAAAGAGCCAGGCGCACACGCAGAACCGCTGTATCTGGACGTCATGACCGCGCTGGCGGAAGCCTTCAGTAACGGTGAGCGCGAAACGCTGCCGCGTGTCATTGGCGGACGTTATGGTTTGTCGTCCAAAGAGTTCGGTCCGGATTGCGTGCTGGCGGTGTTTAATGAACTGAGTGAAACGAAGCCGAAGCCTCGCTTTACGGTCGGTATTTATGACGATGTCACTCATCTCTCACTGGCCTTGCCGGAAAACACCCTGCCCTCCGGCGCGAAACTTGAGGCGCTGTTCTACGGTCTGGGCAGCGACGGCAGCGTTTCGGCAACCAAGAACAACATCAAGATCATCGGTAATTCCACACCGTGGTATGCACAGGGTTATTTCGTCTATGACTCCAAGAAAGCCGGCGGGCTGACCGTGTCCCATCTGCGCGTCAGCGAACACCCTATCCGCTCGGCGTATCTTATTTCGCAGGCTGATTTTGTCGGCTGTCACCAGCTGCAGTTTATCGATAAATACCAGATGGCCGAACGTCTCAAACCTGGCGGTATTTTCCTCCTCAACACGCCGTACAGTGCGGATGAAGTCTGGACGCTCCTGCCGCAGGAAGTGCAGGCGGTGCTTAATCAGAAAAAAGCGCGGCTTTTTGTCATTAACGCGGCGAAGATCGCCCGTGAATGTGGTCTTGCCGCGCGCATCAACACCGTCATGCAGATGGCGTTCTTCCACCTCACAAACATTCTGCCGGGCGACAGCGCCTTAATGGAACTGCAGGGCGCGATCGCCAAAAGTTACAGCAGTAAAGGCCAGGAATTGGTTGAACGCAACTGGCAGGCACTGGCGCTGGCGCGCGAGTCGCTGTCTGAAGTACCGCTCCAGCCGGTGAATGCCAGCAGCCCGAACCGTCCTCCGGTGGTTTCTGATGCGGCTCCAGATTTTGTTAAAACCGTAACGGCGGCCATGCTGGCGGGGCTGGGCGATGCCCTTCCCGTCTCCGCCCTGCCGCCGGATGGCACCTGGCCGATGGGCACCACCCGCTGGGAAAAACGCAACATCGCCGAAGAGATCCCAATCTGGAAGGAAGAGCTGTGTACCCAGTGCAATCACTGTGTGGCAGCGTGCCCGCACTCTGCCATCCGGGCCAAAGTCGTTTCTCCGGACGCGATGGAATCGGCCCCATCCAGCCTGCATTCACTGGATGTGAAATCCCGCGATATGCGCGGACAGAAATACGTTCTGCAGGTTGCACCAGAAGATTGCACCGGCTGTAACCTCTGCGTCGAGGTCTGCCCGGCCAAAGACCGACAGAACCCGGATATCAAAGCCATCAATATGATGTCGCGGCTGGAACACGTGGAAGAAGAGAAAGTGAATTATGACTTCTTCCTGAACCTGCCGGAAATCGATCGGAGCAAGCTGGAACGTATTGATATCCGTACCTCACAGCTGATCACGCCGCTGTTCGAATACTCTGGCGCCTGCTCGGGCTGCGGGGAAACACCGTACATCAAACTGCTGACGCAACTCTACGGTGACCGGATGCTGATCGCCAACGCAACCGGCTGTTCGTCTATTTATGGCGGTAACCTGCCGTCCACCCCATACACCACCGACGCCAACGGCCGCGGCCCGGCATGGGCGAACTCGCTGTTTGAGGATAACGCCGAATTTGGTCTTGGCTTCCGCTTAACGGTGGATCAGCACCGCGCACGCGTGATGCGCCTGCTGGATCAGTTTGCCGATAACATCCCTGCCGACTTGCACGCTGCGCTGCACGCTGAAGCCACGCCTGAGGTTCGTCGTGAACAGGTCACGGCGCTTCGTAATGCCCTTCAGGGCGTTGACGGTGCAGAACAACTGGTGACCGACGCAGACGCCCTGGTTGAAAAATCGATCTGGCTGATTGGCGGCGATGGCTGGGCATATGATATTGGCTTTGGCGGGCTGGATCATGTGTTGAGCCTGACCGAGAACGTGAACATCCTGGTGCTGGATACCCAGTGTTATTCCAATACCGGCGGACAGGCGTCAAAAGCCACGCCGTTAGGAGCGGTAACAAAATTTGGCGAACACGGGAAACGCAAGGCGCGTAAAGATCTCGGCGTCAGCATGATGATGTATGGCCACGTGTACGTTGCGCAAATCTCGCTCGGCGCGCAGCTTAACCAGACGGTGAAAGCGATTCAGGAGGCGGAAGCGTATCCGGGCCCATCGCTTATCATCGCCTACAGCCCTTGCGAAGAGCATGGTTATGATCTGGCGCTCAGCCACGACCAGATGCGTCAGTTGACCGCCACGGGCTTCTGGCCGCTGTACCGCTTTGATCCTCGCCGGGCAGAGGAAGGCAAGCTGCCGCTGGCGCTCGATTCACGTCCTCCGTCAGATGCCCTGGCTGAGACACTGCTGCAGGAGCAACGCTTCCGTCGCCTCAATGCGCAACAGCCAGAGGTGGCTGAGCAGTTGTGGAAAGATGCCGCCGCCGATCTGCAAAAACGGTACGACTTCCTGGCGCAAATGGCCGGGAAAGCGGAAAAATCCACCAGCGAATAATCCCCATGCCCGGCTTGTCCGGGCATTTTTATGCCATAAAAAAAGCCCGGTGTATTCACACCGGGCCAGACCAAATAATCCCTGAGCATCACGTTAAATGAATAAATGATATTCATGGGAATTATGGATAATAATCTTAAAGGCATATAACGGGGCAGACATTACCTGATTTACCGCATGATTAATAATTTTAATTTATTATGTTTTTCACTAAAACATTCATCAAACAAATTAACATTTCCGCAGAACAATTCCCTTTAGATTTTACTCACTTCGTAACAATTATAATTTATTACTCTTTCAGCGGAGTGATTTAGCATGTGACAACTCTCCGCAAAGGAAAGTTCAACAGGTAATTAAATAAAAACAACCGCAAAGGAATACCATAATGCAAAGAAAAGTACTGGCCCTGATGATTCCGGCTCTGTTAATGGCTGGCGCTGCGCATGCAGCAGAGATTTATAATAAGGATGGCAATAAATTAGATCTGTACGGAAAAGTAGATGGTTTGCACTACTTCTCTGATGACACGTCTAAAGACGGCGATCAGACCTATATGCGTTTGGGTTTCAAGGGCGAAACCCAGATCAACGACATGATGACCGGCTACGCACAATGGGAATACAACATTCAGGCAAATAACACCGAGGGGTCTGACAACCAGTCCTGGACACGTCTGGCCTTCGCCGGTGTGAAAGTGGGTGACTACGGTTCCTTTGACTACGGCCGTAACTATGGTGTCCTGTATGACGTGGAAGGCTGGACCGATATGCTGCCAGAGTTCGGCGGCGACTCTTACACCTATGCCGATAACTTTATGACCGGTCGTGCCAATGGCGTAGCAACCTACCGCAACACCGATTTCTATGGCCTGGTGCCGGGTCTGAACTTTGCTCTGCAGTATCAGGGTAATAACGAAGATGCCAGCAATAACCAGGAAGGGACCAATAATGGTCGCGACACGCGTCATGAGAACGGTGACGGCTTCGGTATTTCTACCACCTATGATTTCGGTATGGGAATTTCAGCGGGGGCGGCCTATACCTCTTCTGACCGTACCAACGATCAGGTGAGAAATACCACCGCGGGCGGGGATAAAGCGGATGCCTGGACCGCGGGTCTGAAATATGACGCCAACAATATCTATCTGGCGGCCATGTATTCTGAAACCCGCAATATGACCCCTTACGGCGACAACGAAAGCGCCGTGGCGAATAAAACCCAGAACTTCGAAGTAACCGCACAATACCAGTTCGATTTTGGTCTGCGTCCGGCAATTTCCTACCTGCAGTCGAAAGGTAAAGACCTGGGCAACGGTCAGGGCGATCAGGACCTGGTTAAATATGCCGACGTAGGCGCAACCTATTACTTCAACAAAAACATGTCCACCTATGTGGATTATAAAATCAACCTGCTGGATGAAGATGACAGCTTCTACAAAAACAACGGTATCGGTACCGATGATGTCGTTGCATTAGGCCTGGTTTACCAGTTCTGATGATCAGAGCCCGCAGCATCATGCGGGCTCACCTTTTTTGAGGTTAGTCGCACAACAGCACGCTATCGCGAGATTGTTGAGGATAAGTTGAAAGACTGCGGGTTAGACTGCGCAGATATCCCCCTCTTCATTAAGGATAACTGTGTTGTTTGGTCGTGTATCCCTTGCCCTACTGGCTCTTTTAGCGTGTTTGTGGATGGCGTTAATTTTCGATTTCCGCGATATTGTTGGGCACCTCGGCACGCTCTTAAATCATCTCGACAGGCATTAACAGTGAGCCTTTGAAAACAAAAAGCCACCAGCAGTGCCGGTGGCCGTGATACCCTTAGTGAATGCTATTTTTTCACGGGCTGAGGCTTTTTATCCCCTGATTCAGGCGCCTCACGTGGGTCGTCTTTTTCAACACTAAGCATAATGTCTCCTCTTTAAGATACCCACTTCCCACTATAGCCAGCGTTAGCACAATGTGGCCAGGCGGCTAGGACGCTTGTGTTGGCGCGCGTTTGCGAAAAGAGAGATAGCCAAAGACCCCACTTTCGCCATCCGCAGGATGGTTAACCCCGTCCATCACCGTCACTTCCGGGAAATCGAACGGAGAGACGTTTTCAAAACAGGCGACATTTACACCGTATTCATTGGGATTAGAACGCCGCTGATGGAAGGTATAAATCCCGCAGACCGAGCAGAAGAAATGCCGGGCTGTACCGGTGTTAAAGCGGTACTCCGTAAGTTTATCCTCGCCTTTAGTGACGGTTATACCGGTTAACGGTGCAGAGACCACAACCGCCCCTCTCATCCGACAAAACGAACAGCTACAGCGACGGGCGGTATTTAACCCATCGGTTAACGCAACGGTGAATGCCACTGCACCACAATGGCATCGGGCATGACGGATTTCTGCCATCGTTTACACCCCCTTTCTTACCAGTTCAGCGGCCTTGACGAACACCTCATCCTCTACGCCGTCACCCTTTTGCCTGCCGAGTCTTAGCAGTTCATCAACAATGCTGTTACGATCGATCGGTTTCTGTGCCGAAACAAGCCCGATAACGGCAGCACCAATCGCCAGCCCAACTAACCCGGTTTGTTCATCTTTGTTCTTCATGTTCATGCTCCTGATACCACAAACAAGCGTAGCAGGATTTTAAAAACGCGGTGTCAGACCGTATTTCGGCGATTTGATATTTGCGGCCCAAATCTTGATATCGTTTTGTAGGAGAAGGGTGAAATCTGAATTCAGATGCGCCACCAGGGCATTGACGCTGGTTGCATCGACCACTGAAAAATGTTCAATTCTGTTCGACCCAACCTGAACACAGTAATAGCTGGCGGGCAGCACTTTACCATTCACATTAAGCGGCAGCGTATTTTTTCCGCATTGCCCTTCGGTGATGTATGAAACCACCAGATTAGCGGATTTTTTCCCGGGCTGAGATACGCTCACCATTACCGGAAAACCTTCCGACGTCTGCGTCATGTCATAAAGAACGGCATTTTTTATATACCAGGTATTATATTCCCGCTCCTGAAACGTCGACCAGCCAGGCGCTGAATAAAACATCAGCGCTGCCAGCGTAATACATTTTATTTTCATGAGATGCTGTCGTCCGTGTTGTTGCACGTATTATTCAGAACGGACAAAAAACAGCAACCCACCAGGATTTGGCCTACTACTATTGGCAGTGAGGATGCTCAATAGCGTACAACAAAACCAAAAATCAGGTTTGGGTGACATTACAGGTTACCCCGCTTTTGCAAGCGGGGTAAAAAGCGTGAATGTGACTTAACTGTTTGACGCACCGAATTGCATTTTGTGAAGCTGTGCGTACACCCCATTGTGCGTCAGCAATTCCGCATGGCTTCCGCGTTCAACGATAACGCCATCTTCAACAACAATGATTTCGTCAGCTTTTTCAATAGTCGACAGACGATGCGCAATCACCAGTGATGTACGGTTCTTTTGCAGTTCCTCGAGCGCAGACTGTATAGCGCGTTCCGATTCCGTATCCAGGGCTGACGTTGCTTCATCAAGGATGAGTATTGGACTGTCCCGCAACAGTGCGCGTGCAATAGCGATACGTTGCCGTTGCCCACCAGAAAGCAGTACCCCGTTTTCACCGATGATGGTATCAAGACCGTTATCCATCTTGTTGATAAAGTCCATCGCATTTGCCATACGCGCGGCATTCTCGATCTGGTCACGGGTGTACTGCTCCGTACGACCGTAGGCGATGTTGTTGGCAACCGTGTCGTTGAACAGGTGGACATTTTGCGAAACCAGCGCCACCTGGTTACGAAGCGACTGAAGGGTATATTCTTGCAGGTCGTGGCCGTCCAGCAGAATTTCACCTTCATCAATATCATAAAATCGCGTCATCAGGCTGGCGATGGTTGATTTACCCGAGCCGGAACGTCCGACAAGGGCAACGGTCTTACCGGCAGGTATGTTCAGGCTGATATTGCGTAGCGCTGGGGCCTCACGTCCCGGATAGGTAAACGTCACATTGCGAAACACCACGTCCGCTTTTGCGCGTTCAAGTACACGCTTACCTTCATCTTTTTCCTGTTCGGAATCAAGAATAGTGAACAGCGTCTGGCAAGCGGCCATCCCGCGCTGGAACTGCGCGTTCACATTGGTCAGGGATTTAAGAGGCCGCATCAATGCAATCATCGATGTGAAAACGACGCTAATCGTTCCCGCCGTCAGGGTCGCCATAACACTCGGGAAGCTGGCAGCATAAAGAACAAACGCGAGTGCCAGGGAGGCAATAAGCTGAATAACAGGATCGGAGATTGACGATGCGGACATCATTTTCATTCCCTGCAAACGCATCTTATTGCTGACCTTATCAAAGCGTTTTGTTTCAACGTCCTGACCGCCGAAAATTAATACTTCTTTATGGCCTTTAAGCATCTGCTCAGCACTCGCCGTGACCTGCCCCATCGTATTCTGCATGCTTTTACTGATAGTGCGAAAGCGTTTGGACACCATACGAATAGTCACGGATATAACAGGTGCCAGTACAATCAGGATGATTGAGAGCTGCCAGCTATAGTAGAACATCATGGCGAACAAGCCGATGATTGACGCACCCTCACGGATGACCGTTATCAGCGTACCTGATGACGAAGATGCGACTTGTTCGGAATCATAGGTAATACGCGACAGCAACGTCCCGGTTGACTGTTTGTCAAAAAACGACACAGGCATGCCCATCAAATGGCGGAACAATTTCCGGCGCACATCCATCACCACTTTGCCCGAGACCCAGGAGACACAATAGCTGGAGATAAAACTGGTAATACCGCGTAGCGTCATCAATCCGATAACCACAACCGGCATCCATAACATGACAGAGCGGTCCATTTTGCCCACGCCATCATCCATTAACGGCTTTAGCAAAGACAGCATAAAAGGATCGCAGGCGGCATTTATCATTAATGCTAATGCCGCAACCAATAGTCCTTTCTTAAAAGGCGATATTATAGGCCAAAGACGGCGAAACGTGAGCCAGGTGGAAAGGTCTTTGTCAGTTTGCATACGGGAGCCTTAATAATGAGAGTCGTTGAGCATAACGTACAGTTTTAAAGGAACCACTGCACAACGGTATTAAGGGTATGATGTGTTACTTCAACGAATATCCAACCACTCGCGAAAAATATTTTTTTGCTCTGTCATGTTCATTATGCTTATTTTATTTTTAACTTCATTTCACCCTGTTATCCAACCATCTATTAACATATCCCACCCCAGAAAGAAATGAATAAAACAGAAGCAGATAAATCTCAATGTTTACTGATTGCAGTTTCTTTTACCGCATATAAATTTTCGCTTTGTGCATGTTGATCATTTGTTATATTTACGACTAAAAATAGCCACACTGTATATACGTGCTCCAGTTAAAAGACTGACAATCAGTAGCATTTTCAACCTGACGCACGTGAAACACTTCTCCTGCCGTATCTTTTATGCATGCTTCCTTCATTGACGTAAAAAGATGAAGATACAAGACACAACCCGCCAGGAAGCACCCAACTAAAAGACATACTTTTAAAACAGCCATCACCGTTTCCCTCCTGCTTTGTACGGGGAAAACAGCTTAATAGCCTGAAGATGAATAGACTCTCAACACAGTGCAGTTTAAGTGGCTATTCGTGCAGGTCACGTTAAAGCTACGTATCAGCATGCAGGACCCCATCGTGAGGTCCCGGGTTGTTCTCTGCTACTTATGAAATCGCTGCGCTATGCAGCCTGAAGATGATAAGCAGAAATCAATAACGCCTGGTCGTGGTGACCGGTGCTCTGTCTGTCCAGTCGGGACGTTCACCAGCCATGATCGCCCGTTGCTGAGACGGTGTTACAGATTGCGTTATATCAGGCATTGGCTTATAAACCGGTTTTTCCGCAGGAGTGATAACCACATCAGAACTACACCCTGAGCACAATAAAATCATAAAACCAAAAGTACTTAACTTAAACACTTTCACCCCTTCCTGTGGGATATCATCTTAAGGGAATCGTTCGCCAGTGATTGTCTAATCCGGGCCGCCAGCACATCAGTAAAGTCGCATGCGAGCTTCACATTCCCATACGCTGAAACGCAAGATAAGAAGCAGCGATACAAGTTAAATCAATACTGATGCGAATGAAGAGCAACGGAAATAGTCATAAAGGATTACATCTAAAAAAAGACGGATTCCAAAAAGAAGCACAAGATTAAACGCCACATATACGGATACGCTGTGGCCGTTTATTGCTCTTTTTTGCTTAAAATGGAAATTCCCTTTCGTTGACGAAGCGTTGCAATTTACTGTTGTTAAATAATGCTGTATTAAAACGATTGTAACTATAAAGTTAATTAGAGGTTAATATGAAGGGTGGTATTTTTGCATTTTTGGCATTAGGTGTCGCGTTAGCAATAACAGGGTGCTCAAGTGATTATGTTATATCGACCAAAGATGGACATATGATGACCACACATGGAAAACCAGAGCGAGATAAAGACACCGGTTTAATTTCATACAAAGATGCAGATGGCAGCATTCATCAGATACATCAATCGGATGTGAAAGAGATTGTAGAAAAGTAACCACCTGATCTGTCCTTCCGTTTTACTGGCTCCGCCATTTTACTGAGCGGAGCTTGCCTGCCCTTACCCACCTTATGTTATCTGTTTTAACGACCACGTCTCGCTGATGGCGAACAGAAAGCCGATTACGTTTTACCGCAAGTCGGCACAAGATCCTTCATCGCTGTAAAACGTGCTGGTATTCGCCGCCGGAATCCGTACCATACGCGACATACTTTTGCCCGCTGGCATTGACTGCCGGCGTTAACCCATCTTTCATAGCCAGACAGTTGCGGCATAGAATGCGTGGAAAATGAATGGCAACAGGTGCTGATGCTTAACGATTAGCCGGCACGCTGAAAACTTTTGCCCCTGCTGGCTCCGAAGGTAGCAATAAATGCAAGACAATCAATCAAATACAAAGAAAGAACAATACAACCTCAACAAGCTGCAGAAGCGGCTGCGCCGTAATGTGGGCGAAGCCATTGCAGACTTCAATATGATTGAAGAAGGCGACCGCATCATGGTTTGCCTGTCAGGGGGTAAAGACAGCTACACCATGCTGGAGATCCTGCGTAATCTTCAGCAGAGCGCGCCGGTGAAATTCTCCCTGGTGGCCGTAAACCTTGACCAGAAACAGCCGGGTTTCCCTGAGCATATCCTGCCGGAATATCTCGATAAGCTGGGCGTTGAGTACAAAATCGTCGAAGAAAACACCTACGGTATCGTAAAAGAGAAGATCCCGGAGGGCAAAACCACCTGCTCTCTCTGCTCTCGTCTGCGTCGTGGCATTCTGTACCGGACCGCGACGGAGCTGGGCGCAACCAAAATTGCGCTGGGTCATCACCGCGACGATATCCTGCAAACGCTGTTCCTGAACATGTTCTACGGCGGGAAGATGAAAGGCATGCCGCCTAAGCTGATGAGCGATGACGGCAAACACATTGTCATCCGCCCTCTCGCCTATTGCCGCGAGAAGGACATTGAACGCTTCTCCCAGGCGAAAGCTTTCCCGATTATTCCATGCAACCTGTGTGGCTCTCAGCCGAACCTGCAGCGCCAGGTCATTGGTGACATGCTGCGTGACTGGGATAAACGTTATCCAGGGCGCATCGAAACCATGTTCAGCGCAATGCAGAACGTGGTGCCTTCTCACCTTGCGGATGTTGAGCTGTTCGACTTCAAAGGCATCAACCATGATTCAGAGGTGGTGAATGGCGGCGATCTGGCGTTTGATCGGGAAGAGATCCCCATGCAGCCTGCAGGCTGGCAGCCGGAAGAGGATGATAATCAGTTTGACGAGCTGCGCCTGAACGTACTTGAAGTGAAATAATCCTGTCGCGTCTCAGAGTCAGTCTGAGACGCGTTTTTTCTGCCGCTTATTTCAGCAATCTGACCCGGCAGGTTTTGCCTTTAATTTTACCGTTTTGCAGCTGCTTCCATGCCTTATGCGCAACCGCCTGGCGGATTGCCACATATACGTGTGCCGGATGAACGGTAATCTTGCCGATATCGGCGCCATCCAGTCCCATGTCACCTGTCAGCGCGCCTAATACGTCGCCTGGACGCATCTTGGCTTTTTTGCCGCCATCAATGCACAGCGTCGCCATTTCGGCTTCGAGTGGCACAACGCGACCGTTCCCCGGGGTGTTCACCCAGTTAAGCTTTATCTGCAGCATTTCAGACAAGATATTGGCGCGCTGCGCCTCTTCCGGCGCGCAGAAGCTAATGGCCAGCCCGCTGTTTCCGGCACGTGCGGTACGCCCAATGCGGTGAACGTGTACTTCTGGATCCCAGGCCAGCTCGTAGTTAACAACCAGCTCCAGCGATTTAATGTCCAGCCCACGTGCGGCGACATCGGTTGCAACCAGCACACGGGCGCTGCCGTTCGCGAAGCGAACCAGCGTCTGGTCACGATCGCGCTGTTCAAGATCGCCATGCAATGACAGCGCGCTTTGCCCGGCGGCATTCAGGGCATCACACACCGCCTGGCAATCTTTTTTGGTATTACAAAACACCACGCAGGAGGCGGGCTGGTGCTGGCTCAGTAATTTCTGCAGAAGCGGGATTTTGCCCTGCTGCGAGGTTTCAAAGAACTGCTGCTCGATGGCAGGCAGCGCATCCACGCTGTCGATTTCAATCGTCAGCGGATTTTTTTGTACACGACCGCTGATCGCAGCGATGGCGTCAGGCCAGGTCGCAGAGAATAACAATGTCTGACGATCTTCCGGCGCGAAGCGGATCACTTCGTCGATGGCATCGCTGAAGCCCATGTCCAGCATACGGTCCGCTTCATCCATCACCAGCGTTTGCAGGGCATCCAGTGAAACGGTGCCTTTTTGCAGATGATCCAGCAGACGGCCAGGTGTCGCGACAATAATATGGGGCGCATGCTGGAGCGAATCACGCTGCGCCCCGAACGGCTGTCCGCCGCAGAGGGTTAAGATCTTGGTGTTGGGCAGGAAGCGCGCCAGACGACGCAACTCACCCGCGACCTGGTCAGCCAGTTCGCGGGTCGGGCACAGAACCAGAGACTGGGTCTGGAACAGAGTGGCATCAATATGCTGTAACAGTCCAAGACCGAACGCTGCCGTTTTCCCACTGCCGGTTTTTGCCTGTACGCGAACATCGCGCCCCTCAAGAATGGCGGGTAATGCGGCCGCCTGAACAGGCGTCATCGTGAGGTATCCCAACTCGTTGAGGTTATCGAGTTGGGCGGCAGGCAGAACATTCAGGGTAGAAAAAGCGGTCACAATAGTCTCTCGTGGTCATCTTTGCGGTCAGATGGCGCGTATCCTCGCAGATCTCGGGGTTCGATGCGACAATTTAATCGGTTCTTCATCGGGCGGCGGGTCGGGCATAGGCTGCGGACGCGGAATGGGATCGGGCATGGGCGTTGGGTCGGTCGGGACCGGATCGGACTGCCGTGAATGCAGCCGTTGCAGCGCGAGTAGATGGTTCATCTTTCCCTCCAGTTTTTTGGATTGACCCTTTTAGGGTAGACCCTGAGAAACGGGAGGCAAAAAAAAGCCGACTATTAAAGTCGGCGTCGTACGAATCAATTGTGCTATGCAGTAATTCAAAAAAGGAAGTAAGACAATATGGAGCGCAACGCCCATCGCTTGACGTTGCATTCACCTGCGGGAGTAATAATGCACCTTACACGGTTTCTGTTTATTGACTTTGCTCAATTAAAAGAGCGTTTTGATCCGCGTAAAAGGTGGAAAAAGCGTAAATTTACAACCATTTACTACGATGCAACCACCATGCAACACCGCCAATCAAAGCAGCTAACATGACGCAAAACGCGGTAAAGCCGTAGCGATAAGCACCGCCGGGAATGCCGCCCAGGTTTACGCCAAACAGACCGGTCAGAAAGGTACTGGGTAAAAAGACCATTGCCATCAGCGACATCGTGTAGGTTCTTCTGGCCAGCGACTCCTGCATCACCTGTGCTATCTCATCGGCCATTACTGCGGTTCTGGCAATACAGGAATCAATTTCATCCAGCCCGCGCCCCAGCCTGTCAGCAATGTCCTGCATTCTACGGCGCTGGTCATCATTCATCCAGCTGAGACGCTCGCTGGCCAGACGGGCATATACATCACGTTGTGGCGTCATGTAGCGACGCATCACAATCAGTTGCTTGCGCAGTAACGCCAGGAAACCGCGTGGCGGTATCTGCTGATCGAGCAGGTTATCTTCCAGATCGATAATTTTATCGTGCAACTCTTCGATAAACTCGCTCGCGTGATCGGTAAGCGCATCGCAGACATCCACCAGCCAGCTGCCGCAGTCGGTCGGCCCGGTGCCCTCTTTCAGATCGTTTACCACGTCATCCAGCGCCAGCACTTTACGCTGGCGAGTGGAAACGATAAGCCCATCATCCATATAGACGCGCATCGCCACCAGCTGATCGGGACGTTCATCCGTGCTGCCGTTAATACAGCGAAGCGTGATCAACGTACCGTCACCCATCCGGCTCACGCGTGGCCGCAGGCTTTCCCCTGCCAGCGCATCACGCACGTTGTTTGGCAGTAAAGGGGTGGATGCCAGCCATTCAGCGCTGTCCGGATGGGTATAGTTCAGGTGTAACCAGCAGGGATGCGCGTGATCGATCACGTCGTTGTCTTCCAGCGGCCGGGCACCGCCTTTACCGTCAAACACCCACGCAAACACTGCGTCAGGAACGTTCAGTTCAGACCCTTTTATGCTCTCCACAACGCCTCCACCTTTTAGCTTTTCGTTGTCAGTCTAGCTTTCGGCAGAGGTTACGCAACCACTATGTTCCGCATGGCGCTGAAATCGCTCGGGAATTGTACGGGTAACGGCGGTGTCCCTTCAGGCGGAATGTCCTTGTCGCTGTGGGAACGCCAGCGGAACAATCGGTGTAGATAACGAATTATCAGCCGCGTATCCCCCGTCGAGCCGGAAATTGCGTGTCCGTGACTGCAGTTCAGTAACCTGATTGCGCAGCACGTCGGAGGATCCGTTAAGTTCCTCCGCCATCGCCACATTGCTTTGCGTAACCCTTTCCAGCTCTGATAATGCCAGCGTAATCTGTGAAATTCCCTTCTCCTGCTCGGATGTGGAACTGGAAATTTCATCCATCAGACGGCTGACATTGCCGGATCCGGCCACAATCTCACGCATGTTTTTTTCCGCTTCTGACACTACCGTCACGCCCTGTATAACGTTATTGCTGGTGACTTCAATCAGCGTTTTGATGTTCTTCGCCGCTTCCGCGCTGCGGTGTGCCAGATTTCGCACCTCCTCCGCGACCACAGAGAAGCCTTTTCCGTGGTCTCCCGCCCTTGCCGCCTCAACGGCCGCGTTAAGCGCAAGGATATTGGTCTGGAAGGCAATGCCGTCGATCATCGAGATGATTTCCGTCATTTGCTGTGCGCATTCGGTGATCGATTGCATATTGTGAGCAACCTGCCCCATCAACTCGCCCCCCTTACGCGCCTGAAGCGTTGCCTGATTGGCCTGTTCACTGGCGAGTCGGGTGTTATCAGCATTGTTTTTGGTGCTCGCAGCCATCTGCTCCATGCTGGCTGCGGTTTGCACCAGCGAAGCCGATTGCTGCTCCGTTTTCACCGATAGCTGCGCGCTGCGTGCGGAGAGTTGTTCCGATAAGGTCATGGCGGTTTGTGACGACGCCCTGATTTCCCGGACCAGTGTTGCAATATTGCCCGAAAGGCTGTTAATCCCGGGAATTAAACGCCCTGCGCAGTTGTTGCCAAACTCGGGGATTGTCACGCCAAGATTCCCTGCCGTGACTTCTTCAATACTTTTTTTCACAGTATTGATCGGTGTCACAAGATATTGGGTCATGTAAATCCAGAGTAAAAAAAGAGCAATCACATTTATTACATTGAGCGTTATTAAGAGTGACGATGCGCCGGTAAATAGAAAGACGACCGCTGCGTTTAGCAAAAAAAGAGACAAAAGGAAATAGACAATGAAGGTTCTGACACTAATATTTTTTAGCATGATTATTCCCACAACTTAATATTTTGGTCGGCATTAAGGTTTATAGCATTCGTACTGGCGTTTGTCCTCACGAATAGCGGTGCTTTGTCGTTTCGCAGTTAGCAACCTGCAATTTAACTTAAGTGAGATAAAAAAAGCGTATTGTGGGAAATATTGTGCCATGGATACTGTGATACTGGTCTGACACGAACTTAAGCGATACCATCACCTGCGGCTAAATGGGTTAATCACCACCCTATTTAAGAGACTTTGTTGCAATTAACTGCCCTTGTTTAGCTGTGCTTAACAAGTTAGAACTGAGAATATATTTTATATTGCTTACAGTTTTGCGTTTTAATAGTGCGGGCCGTTTTACGTACCCTATAACTAATATTGTTTGAACTCGCCTGCACGCACCAGATAAAGATCTGTCCCGGTTGGCGAAATCAGTAACCCCTTTGGCGTGGGATTGCATAATGCTCAATGTATCGTGGGACCCAGTGTTAATAGCCATCTCTTATCTTGTGGCCTTTATCGCCTCGTTTGTGTCCCTGGAGAATGCCGGGAAAATCCCGCTTTCCAGCGGAAAGGCCGCTCTGTTCTGGCGTTTTGCCGGAGGGCTTACGCTGGGCGTCGGGATCTGGTCGATGCATTTCATTGGTATGTTAGCGATGAAAATGCCCATGATCATGAGCTACAACCTCTGGTTAACCCTCGCCTCAATGGGCGTCGCGGTGGTGGCGTCTATGCTGGCAATGAATATTGCCGTGACGGGCGCTCGCCTTTCGCCCTTCAGACTGCTTCTCTCTACCTTAATTCTGAGCGCAGGCGTGGTGTCAATGCACTATATCGGTATGGCCGCACTGATGCTGGACAGCCCCATCATCTGGGATCACCCCATCATCGGTTTATCCGTATTGATTGCCGTAATGGCCTCCGGTGCCGCGCTCTGGTTGGCCTTTCACCTGCGGCATCAGCGAAAAGGGATCTTTATCAATCGCATTCTCGCCGCTTTAGTTCTGGGCGCTGCCATCTGTGCCATGCACTACACCGGCATGCGGGCCGCTCAATTCAGTGATATGGCTCATGCCCTACCCGGCGGTATCAGCGAACTGGGATTATCGATAGGGGTGTCGGTCACCACGGTGTGCCTGCTCGGCATAATGTTGATTATCTCACTCATTGATTCCCACTGGCGTACCAACCGGCTCACGGACAACCTTCAGGCGCTCAATCGACAGCTTGAACTACAGGCACGGTTTGATGCCCTTACCGGCCTTGCTAATCGCCACCAGATGGATCTGCGCATGCAGGATTGCCTGCGCAGCGCGTTGCTTAGCAATAAACAATTTGCCGTGATCTTCCTCGACGTTGATCACTTTAAACAGGTTAATGACACCTGGGGACATCACGTCGGGGATGAGTTGTTAATCACCATTGCGCAGCGCATCACGGCGAGGCTTACCCGTGAGATGACCCTGGCAAGATTGGGGGGCGATGCCTTTATTCTGCTGGTTCCAGAATGTGATGACGACAAACTCCAGTCTCTCCTCTCAACGCTGCTCGACGATGTGCGCCGCCCGCTTTCCGTATGCGGGCATACGCTGAGTACAACGCTCAGCGCAGGCGTCAGTCGTTATCCGCAGGATGGCGAAACGCTGCATGAGTTAAAGCTAAAAGCAGACGCGGCAATGCAGTACGTTAAAAAGCAAGGCCAAAACGACTGGGCGGTCTACCGGACAGAGATGTCGACGGCGATCCCGGCTAACCCCGGTTTTTTGCAGGAACTCACGCAGGCGCTTGAGCGCGATCAGTTTGAGCTGTGGTATCAACCCACCTGGCACGCTGAAGAGAGAACTATCCACGGCTTTGAGGCGCTTCTTCGCTGGCGACATCCCGAACAAGGCGTGCTGCTGCCGAATCTGTTTTTACCTTCGCTTGAACAGACGGGTTTAATTATTCCCGTGGGTAACTGGGCGATTGAGGCCGCATGCCGTCAGCTGCATTTCTGGACTGAACAAGGTTTTGCCCACTGGACGTTGTCTTTTAACCTATCCCCTGTTCAGTTTGAACAGCCGGATATCTTTCAGACCATATCGTCTCTGTTGCAGAAATATAATCTTTCTCCTTCCCGGCTCATCCTTGAGGTCACGGAGAGCACTGCCCTTAAAAATCTCGACCGCAGTATCGAATTACTGAGTGCATTCAACCAGGCCGGGATCACCGTCTCTATTGATGATTTTGGCACCGGTTATTCTAATCTGCTTATGCTCAGTGTGCTTCCGGCAAAAGAGCTCAAAATCGACAAAAGCTTTGTGACGTCAATGCTGGAAAATGAGAAAAGCCGCAAGCTGGTGGAGACCATTATTAATATTGCCCGGACCATGGAGATGTATGTTGTTGCCGAAGGGATCGAAACAGAAGAGCAACGAGCGGTGTTAACAGAGCTCGGGTGTGATTATTTGCAGGGTTTTCTGTTCGCCAGACCTTTGCCTGCCGAACAGATCCCGTGGCTACTGCTGCAGATTAATTCACAGAAACAGATTATACCAATTGGTAAAATTCATTCGGAATCCGCTTTTGTTTCACAAAAAAATCATGCTACACAGGGTTAACTGGAGTATGGTTCAGAGGAGTCCACGCGAGTCGATTCCGTCGTGATCGTCAGGCATATTGTGCCGATGTACAGGAATTCCTTATGTCGCAAAATTATTTTGATGCGCTGAATGTCATTAAAACCCCCGTGTGGCTGATCTCTCCCGTTTCCGGCCATATTATTTTTGCGAATACGACCGCGGTTCAGGTGATGGGGGATAAAACGGTGGATGATCTGCGAAAAGGCGCTTTCTCAGCCAATGCGCAAGACGTGCTGTCGATGTATATCCCTGAGTTGAAAACGGACCAGGAGATTGTCGAGATCTGGACAGTCTGGCGCGACGGGCATGAAACCGCGTTGAGCTGTCGTCTTTCGCTGACCCACCATGCGCCGTACGGCGACATTATCGTTTTTGAAGGGATTTCACATCCGGCACCGACCGGGCTTAAAGCGAGCCGCTCCGCTACTTACCAGCGAAAAAAGCAAGGATTCTATGCTCGCTTTTTTCTGACAAAAAGCGCCCCGATGTTGCTGATCGACCCTGCTCGCGACGGCCAAATTGTTGATGCCAATCTCGCCGCGCTTAACTTTTATGGCTACTCGCACGAGGAGATGTGCAGCAAGCATACCTGGGAGATCAACACTCTGGGACGCGATGTGATCCCAGTGATGAGCGAAATCGCCGATCTGCCGGGTGGGCATAAGCCACTCAACTTTGTGCACCGCCTTGCCGATGGATCAACCCGCCATGTTCAGACCTATGCCGGACCAATTGAGATCTACGGGGATAAACTGATGTTGTGCATTATCCATGACATCACCGAGCAAAAAAGGCTGGAGCTTGAGCTGGAACATGCCGCGTTACAGGATGCCATGACGGGCCTGCTCAACCGGCGACAGTTCTATATTATCGCTGAGCAAATGAATCTCACGCACCTTCCTCTACAGCAGCAATTCAGTTTACTGCTGGTGGATACCGATCACTTTAAGAATATCAATGACGTTTTTGGTCATCTGAAGGGGGATGAAGTGCTCATCGCACTTTCACGTACCCTGGAGGCCTGTAGCCGGAAAGAGGATTTCGTGTTCCGCTGGGGAGGCGAGGAGTTTGTCATTCTGCTGCCACGCACCTCTCTCGATACTGCAATGCAAATCGCCGAAACGATCCGGGCAGCGGTTGCCCGCATCTCGATCCCCGGCCTGCCGCGATTTACGGTCAGCATTGGCGTGGCGCGGCACAACCAGGATGAGAGTATCGACGACCTCTTTAAACGGGTAGATGACGCGCTTTATCGCGCCAAGAATGATGGCCGTAATAAAGTCCTGGCGGCATGAAACTGGTGTATCGGATAAAGCCCCGCTACAATGCCCATCTTGATGAAAAAGACTATGGGTGGGTATCGTCTGCAATGGGAAGAACAGAAATAATCCTCACCATAATTATTTTAATGCTTATTATTTTCGGATTCTGGTTTATCTTCAGCGGCGAGATCTGGTTAGTGGCGGAATATATTGAAAACAGCATTTACCCCACTTTCGACGCGCTGTAACGCACGTTTAATCTGTTGTTTCACCTACCGAAATTATCAGGTATCGGCCAACTCAACAGGCGCGTAAGATATGCGCCGTTATCCTCCATTATGTTGGTAACGAATTGCTAAATCACTTGCTTATTTTGCCCGTGCTCTGACGGGCTTTTTTATTTCCGACATTTGCGCTACACCAGGCTATATCTAAAACGTCGTTATCCATAAAAGTGAGAAAATGATGAGCAAGAAAATCCTGATGCTGGTGGGCGATTACGCCGAAGATTACGAAACCATGGTCCCTTTTCAGGCCTTACAGATGATTGGTCATCAGGTTGACGCCGTCTGCCCGGATAAAGCGAAGGGTGACTATGTCATGACCGCTATCCATGATTTCGACGGTGCTCAGACCTATAGCGAAAAACCGGGTCACCGTTTTATCCTCAATGCCGATTTTTCCGCCGTTAACGAGCAGGACTATGACGCCCTGCTGATCCCTGGCGGCAGAGCGCCTGAATACCTGCGGTTAAATGATGACGTACTGAAGCTGGTGCAGGCATTTGATGCCGCGCACAAACCGATTGCGGCCGTGTGCCATGGCCCACAGTTGCTGGCCGGCGCCGGGATCTTAAAAGGACGAACCTGTAGCGCCTACCCGGCCTGTGCGCCTGAAGTGCGACTCAGCGGCGGCGAGTACGCCGATATCGGTATCGATCAGGCTCACGTTGACGGTAATCTGGTCACCGCACCGGCCTGGCCTGCGCATCCGCAATGGCTGGCGAAATTTGCGAAGTTGTTGGAATAGGCCTGCAAGGCAACCTGCTCTTTACATACGCTCTTCAAGCCAGACGATCGACCGCAACAAAAAAGCGTTCTTCCGTCAAAAGAGCACGCTCTTTAATGCTCTGAAACTCGCGCCGGATAAACCAGCCCGCTTCCGGCGCCATGCTCAGATAAAACACCTCACGAAATCCCGGAGCTTCAACACGCATTCTTACACAACCCGTTTCTCCTGCACGAAAGAGCTGCTCTGGCACGATACTGACACTACGCTCGCCATTCTGCAGAAGGATAGTCGCTATCTCATAGCGGCAAATTCCGCTGCTCAGGCTATAACCTAATGTGCTCAGATCGTGAAGATACTGACGTGATAACGTGACTTCAATGCTGGTGACCGCAAACCACTCAATGATTTGCTGCGCCAGCCCCTCTAACCGCTCGCAGAATTCAACGATTTCAGCCTCAACTGAGGTGTTACCTGACGTTATGTTCTTGCTACTCTGTTGCACTTTTTTAAAGAAACGTTCTCTGGCTGACACGTTGTTGCCTCTGTTCATTTTCACACGGTTAAACCAGGATCAGCCCCCTGCGCTGACCGGCCATTTTTATCTTCCCGGATACTTCCTCGCCTTCTTAAACGAGGGAACCCTTTGTAGCTATTCCGCCGTTTTTTGTTTCATCAGGGCATAACGAGCAATCAACTGCTGCAGATGCTGTTCTGTCTGGCTCTGCTGCGCGGCAGGCCACGGCTGGTTTTCAGGAAGATCTGCCAGCTGTCGCAGTTGTTCCTCTGCAGGCACGGCACTGTTAAATGCCTGCATCATGGTAAATACCGCTGATTTCAGCTCGCTGACCGTCATGTACTTACCCCGCTGTTCATCAAGTGCGTTAAGCCGGTTCGCCAGTTGTTGTAATTGGATCATTCCCTGATGCCAGCCAGTCAGATATGGTTGCGGAAGTGCTGCAACGTTAACCTGCTGCTGCCACTGTTGCGCCAGCGGTTTCGCCTCTTGCGGCCAAAGGATCACCGCCTGCTGCACCAGGCTATCGCCGTAGCGCCATGCCCAGTCAGGTTTCAGTTCCCTAAGCTGTGCGAGCCGATTTTGCGTCTTGCTAAGCCCTGCCACGGGTGATAGTGACGCTTGTCGCAGCGCCTGCAACTGCGCTTTGGATAATTCGTCAGGTAAAGGCGCCAGAGTGGCATCGAGCTGTGTTTGAGCCGGATCTGGTGTATGCATCGTCTGCCATCCCCATGCCACCGAGCTGGCAATCACCAGCATGGTCGCCATTCCGGCGACAAATGGCTTCCAGGGCTTCACCGGAGGCGGCGCGGTCATCACCTGCCTGTCCGTCAGCGGCTCCGGCTGCGCAACATAGACCCACCTGACGTGTTCTGCCGGGGTCGTAAAGCTGGCCGGGAGAACAGCACCTCCCGCCTCCTGCCTGCCGTCGCTGTTTTCCAGCCGTACCGCCGCGTTATGGACCAGGGTACGCAGGGCATCAAGCTGGCTGGCATGCCTTAGTTCAAGACGCTGCAATATGTCGCCCAGTGCGTTCAGGTGCTCTTCTGTCTGGTACAACTGGCTGAGGTCGGTACAGGTCAGCGTGAAGGTGCGCATCGTCTGTTGTAATCGTCTGCTGAGCGCGCTGAGAATTTCCATACGCGCATGTACAGGCTGCGGCCAGATATTGCCCCACTGGCGGGAGAGGAGCGCGTCCAGTATTGCCAGTCCTTCGTTCATGCCGTACAGACCGGCCAGATGCGTTCGGACGAGCGTATACCAGGCCGCAGTCTGCAGTTCCACCCCATTGTGCTCAAACAGCGACAGACAGAGCTTTTCCGCCTGCGGCCAGTTGATGTCCGGTCGCGCCGGATGGGTCAGTTTGTTCATTTCGTCACGCAGGGCGGCGTAATCCGCAAGCGTACGCGGGTCGCCGCCGGTTTTGAGGTGGCGTTCGAATTGTGTCGTCATGATGGTTTCAGCCTGAATAAAAATCAGAGTGCGGCGCGGGTATCAAGGTACTGCTGCTGTTTCAGGTGGCGGATTAACACCCTGCCCTCCGGCATAAATTCCGTACCGTAACGGACCAGACCGATGCCCTTCAGCTCCGCGTCGATGGCGTAGCGCAGTTCGCCGGGAATAGCCTGTTCAAGCAACACCACATCGATTCTCTTAAGCCGGGGCTCGTACTTAAGCAATACAGACGATAAGATCCCCATCAGTTCATGGGTCGTACCCGGCATCCCCTGCAGAATTTTGGTCATATCCGGGAGACCATAGTCCGGCAGGTGCGCCAGCGTACCGGCGCGGCAGTTGAGCACGCGCTGCATGTTATCAAGTACGGATAAAATCACCTGGTTCTGCTCACTGACCTGGTGCAGGCTCAGACCACCGGAAAAATTACCAGTCAGCATTTCATACAGCGATGGCGTGTTATGTCCCTGTGGCATCAGTCATCCTTTCGCGGTTGTAATGTCAGATGGTTATTCCCAGCTTCAAGAATGCGCGGTTTATCCGGATCGAGATCTTCACGTCTGAGCACCTGTTTCCAGGTGTTGTTAACCATATCCGGATGGCGGAACAGCCCGACCACCGCGACAAAATGCGCTTCTTCTTCCATCGGCATATCAAGGCTCACATCTCCGCCCGGCTTCACCACCACGTCACGGCTGGCCAGAAGGTCCGCTTTAAGAATGGTCTCCCCGTCCTTCAGCAGCTGCTGATAGACCATTTTGTCGAAGATCTTGCGGTCTTTCAGTTGATATACGCGGACTACCACCGGCTCAGACAGCGAGTTACTTTCGCGGGAATCGGTGTTCAACGCTTCACGGGCGGTGAAATCCAGATGCAGTACCTTAATTTTTTTATAAAACACAGCGTTAAATGCCGATTTAGTGCCATCAGTGATACCCTGCGTCATCCCGCAGCCCGCCAGGCTGAACGCCAGCAGTGCAGGCAGCCAGCACGCGGGTTTAATCAAACTTGTACGTAACACGTCGGTTTCCTTGTTGTGGTGTTGCAGGTTGCAGGCCGGTGTAATAGCCCAGTTCCGTCGTAAAGGTTTGCGGGATATCATCTGCAAACGCTCCCTCCTCCGCCCCCAGTACGCCGTTCATGCCGAGCCAGAAAGATCCTTCACCGAGCGGTGGCACGGCCAGCAGGCGGGTCAGGGTTGTCAGGGTGATTTTTGCCTTAAAACGCCAGCCAAGGTAGACACGCAACATTACCAGGAAGTCCTGATACAGCAGACCGTCCGGTTTCCATCCCTGTGATTCCTGTTCGTTATCGGTGGACAGCGCGATCAGCAGCTGGCTGCTGGCATCCATCGCTTCATCTCCAAGTGGCGTGTTGCCATCCAGTAGAAAATCGTCATCACCGTAAAAACCCAGTGGCTGACTGACCTCCACCGGACGCAGGCAGTACGGGCTGACCGTCACGGTGGTATCCGGTGCCAGCAGGCTCACCAGGGCCTGTATCCCCTCCTGGGTTTTCCCCGGTTGCTGAAGTACACCCAGCAGAGCCAGAAAACGGGATACCGGTGTGGCAATGTGGTTCGCGGTGCCGGGAATACCCAGCCCCACCAGGCCCAGCAGCGACTGCGAAATGCTGTCGGTCCCGCCGGGCTCAAAGGTGGCCGGGTAAGAGTACTTACGCCAGATGCGGTAAAACTGCGTCAGGATGCGGTGGCTGAAGATATCCAGAAACCCCTGCAGCGCGTCATGTCCTTCACGGCGCTGAGTGATGTCATCAAGATACGCCGTCGGCAAGGGGGAATCGACACCGTACATTCCCATGAAGGTCGCTCGAATAACCGGAGGTGTGTTGTCATCGTCTTCGTCATATTCGACAGACTTCAGTTCACCGGCTGGAAAACCCATCCCCGGATGCGGTGCAAAGCGTACCGGGTCATCTGCGGGATGACTGGTTGAACCCATCAGTGGCCTGCCCGGATGACGTTTCTCCAGCAACTGACAGAAACGATAAAAATTCATGCGGTGCAGATCGGCTTCCAGCCGCGGGGTCAGCCGGGAATGCGGCGATTGTGCTTCTCTTCCCATTCCAGGCGCTCTCCTGTCGGTTGCAGAATGATAATCAGGCGGTTAAACAGATAAATGTCGGTATACAGCGCGAAGAAACGGCTCAGCATCTCACCAAACAGGCAGATGTCGCCGCGCCCGGCAAAGCCGTGGCTGTCCAGCGTCACCTCAATCTGCACGCCACGAACCAGATAGCCCTGCTCAAAGCGCGCGGTTTCACGGTGCTTCACGTCGAGGATGGCTTCCAGGCGGCGGCGGTTCATCTCGCTGTCGGTCCATTCATACAGCGCCAGGGTCCCGCGCAGCACATCGGCGTTATCCATCATCGACAGAAACCCGCTGCCGAGGTGACTCAGCACGCGCCAGTGAAAACGGTCCTGCGCCGGAGGATAACAGGGCAGCGTTGGTGCACACAGATTGCGCACGGCAATATTAGCCGAAGTCGTTTTCATCACCGTATCAAGTACAGTACTCTGCAGCGCACGCCGTGGCAGCTGGCCGTTGGTACCGGTGAGCGTCAGCGACAGACTCTCATCTTCCGGCACCGTATGGTTATCAAACGCTTCACCGCCGAGGATGAGCCAGGTGTTATGCAACCCGGATGGCCCCCGGCGCACGCGGGTGTGGTAGTAATATTCCGGGGCTTCATGACGCATCATTCCGCCTTTGTGACGGAAGCTCGAAAACGGCACGTAGGTATGCAGGCTCGATGACATCACCGAATCCACGGTGTATATCTCGGTATGGCCATCCTGCACACGCATCGGGCGCAGCATATATTCGGTTTGTAAGGAGTTAAGCGTCAGTGGGTCAGATTCCAGCGGAAACAGGTTAATCACCGGCACGCAGTTCAGGCGCAGATGCTTTTCGGTAAAGCTGAAATCGTGCTCCCAGCGTTCTGCCAGCACCACATCGATTTCAAACCAGGGGAGTTCAGCCGGAAAGGCCACGCTCTCCAGTCCGCGCAGCCCCGTAAACATGAATTTCTCGCGAAAGGTGAAATACTCCAACAGCAACTGGTAACCGCTGAAACTGCTGTCCCCCTTCGGCCACAGTCTGTCATCATCACCAAACCCCAGTGCGGTGAAATACCCGTCCAGCGGTCTTCTGTCCGTGTCACCCGGCATCCGCAGCCAGAGGCGCGCAGTGTTCATGGTAAAGGCTTCATGCATGGCGCAGGCCAGTGGTGCGTCAGCATTGAAATAGAACGGGATCTGGCTGAGATCGACATAACTCCAGTCAGCCAGATGGCTGCAGCTGAAGCGCAGGCTGATGACCGAACGCCCGTCCGGATCAGTCGACAGGCGGGCATGCTCCAGTGCAAGTGGCTGTAGGGTTATCTCTTGAGTTGTGGTGTAGCGACAGCGTGTGCCTTTTTCACCGATCGGTCGCGAGTTTACTTCGAAGCCTTTGTCAATACGCATCGGTTCTTTCATCTCACGCCAGTCGGGGGTGAACTCCACCACCGACATCGAGGGAATGGTGCGCAGGTAATGCGGCCACAGCAGGCTGACCAGCCCTTCGGTCAGTTCAGGCAGATCGTCATCAAGCTTCTCGCGAAGACGCCCCATGAGGAAGGCAAAGCCTTCAAACAGACGTTCCACGTACGGGTCGCGCGCGCCCGCTTTATCAAGATTGAGCATTGCTGCCTGCTCGGGGTGAGCACGGGCAAATTCTTCGCCCGCTTCCAGCAGGTAGCGCATTTCAGCGTCGTAATAACGCAGGGTTAAATCGTCCATAAAAACCTGAATATGTGTGTTTTAAAGGTATGCAGGTGTTGTTACCCACAAAGCACCGCACTGCCTGCCGGGTCAAGTGCAATCAGACCGGCCAGAAGCTGGTCCATCTCCGGCTGAAGCCGTGACTTATCAGCTTCACTGCGTGTGGCTTTTATGCGCAGCAGTCGGAAGCGGCGCGATTTCACTTCAAACAACAACGTCGGCGTCCACTGTGCGAGGGTGATGGACTGTGCGGCATTGTCGAGCTCATCCAGTAAATGCAGGGCCAGTTCATTTTTACCTTTCTGCTCGGCCACACGGGCCATCAGCAGACGCAGTAACCATCTGTCTTTTGTGGTGTCGGTACCCGGGCGTGTCTGAAGCCAGCGGAGTGTGGCATCCAGTCCTTCGCTGTCTGCTTTCTCCAGTGCTTCAGGTTCAAGCGCCAGAATATCGTTATCACCCGTACTGATAGCGCTGACCGGTTCATCCCGCCAGCCGCACATATCGTCCAGCACGCTCTGGTTTATCCAGTTCAGCGTGACCTCATCGGCGAACGGTGTCCCGTCGTTAAAGGCCAGGGTTTCAAGCCCGGTAAGACGGCGCAGCAGCCCTTTCAGGTCGGCTGTGATCATGTCGGCCAGCACATCCTGCCCCGACTTCATCAGGGCCTGATGGGTATACCACTGCAAATCCAGCCAGAGGTGATTGGCACCGCGCGAGAAGGTATTGTCCGCCTGCTCCAGTATTTCCAGCCAGCTCTGTTGCAGATAGAGTCGCTTGAGCATCGCCCGCTGGTCAGCTCGCGGCGGCTCGATGCGCGTTTTCCCGTCAGCATCCGGTGCTGGAATAGCACTCAGCGTGTCATGACGCAGGCTTTTCATCAGCCGGTGCGCCGCAAGCCAGCCACCGGGTTGCTCACGCAGGTACCCCGTCAGGGTGCGAGCCTGAGCCAGTAAGTCCTGACCCGAGGTGATGCGGCTCAGCACTGGCGCGTCCTGTTCTGTCGTGTGAGATGGCTGCTGACTACGTGTCTGATTGCTTGCGTTCTGCGGTACCACGGCATCCACGCCCCCGCCTTTCATCAGGCGGGACTCAAGAGCGCTGTACAGAGCATTCAGCTCCGCCCGTAACGCTTCAGGCTCTGTCTCCAGGCTGTCAGCAATGAGCAGTAGCGCCCCGGCGGTACGCTGTGCATCCTCGCGTACGACCTCCGGGTACAGTGACAAACTGTCCAGTACACGGGTACCGCCGAGCCATTCCAGCGCGGCCTTGCGGCTGCGGTCCCGCCGGGGGTGAAGCTGCATGCCGTAGCGCTGCAGTAATCCTGCCACCAGTTCAAGCCCTTCGGCGAAGCCAGCTTCGCCATCCTGGTGCAGGCGCGCCCAGCAGTAATAAGTCGCAACCCGGATATCTTTTGCCGTGGTGGTCATCAGTTTTTCGGCAAGCGTGCAAATCAGCCCGGTATCGATGCCGGAAAGCTTATTGACCTCCTCGCGAATGCGCTGGAAATCATCGTCATATCCCGGGTCTTCTCCCGTCGGACAGGTCACGCTGACCGGAGCAAGCCAGCGCAGCCAGCGTTCCGTACGAGTCTGCGCCTGCTGTCGCAACAGGGTTTCATCCGCCTGACAGGCGGCCACCAGATTCTGCAAAATATCCATTATTCCGTTCCGTCCATATCACTGCTTTCCGTACTGTCCATCAGCGCCTGCGCCGTGGCCGCGCTGTCGACGCTGAATATCTGATCCGGCAGCGTGAAGCCGCGCAGTGCCAGTAACGCCAGCGGCCCGCTGCCCAGCTGTGAACGCAGCACCCACTGCAGGGTACGGCCATCCGGCGCGGTGAAACTCATCATCCACTGACTGCGATCAAGCTGCGCACACTTGCCCTGGTCCAGCCAGCGAATAAAGCCCCAGGTCCCGCTGTAATCCCCGAACAGACGCGCGCCGGCGTTGACCGTGGTCCAGGTTAGCATGGTACCCGGCTTGTACGTGTCTCCCGGCCAGCGGAAGGACTGCCAGTCAGCCATCTGGTTGAAGTAGTGCAGCTTTTGTCCATCAACAGTCAGTTGCGTCTCCACCACCTGCGGTACCGGACGAGCCTGCAGTTCGAAGCTGATACCCTGGCTGCCGTCGGTAAACAAAATGTCCGACAACTGACTCAACTGATTAATCGCCCGCAGGAAGGCCGGGTTAAAACTCAGCCCCTGGCTGTTGACTTTATCCGGCACCCACTGGCTGCCCTCCTTGTGCAGAACACCACCGAGCTCTGTCGTCAGGAAGCGTTCAATACGTCCGCTGTCCTTACGCACAAATTCAGCCAGCATCGGCAGGGAGGCATCACTTTTACTCGCGGCAAACGGGAAACGCCCGTCAAATGCGGTGTGCCAGTTCGCCACCACAGAGCGGCTCCACTTGTCATTGAGGCTCGCCGCCGACGGCTGAAGCACGGTTTCCCAGGCCTGGGTCAGAGGCTGCACAAACATCGTGCTGCCAAAACCACTCCACTCTTCGCCAAGACTTGCCGAAATCAGACTGCCGTATTGCTGGGTGTCGGTCAGGTCCACGCTTTTGCCCTGGAATACGGTCTGCGCCAGGGTCTGCATCATCGCCTGCGGGTCAGAGGCACTAGCCACCTGTTGCAGGCGCAGACGCACGCGGGTGATACGGGTCAGGTACGTCTGCAGGCTCAGGGAGTTATCAGCCGACATGACGTTGCTGCCCTTGTTTTTACCCAGAAGCTGAAGCAACGGTCCAAAGGTGTCATCCAGCGGCCCCTGCGGTCCTGACGCAGACTGATCAATCGCAGGCTTATCTTTTCCACCTACGAGATCTTTAGCCGATTTGATGATGGAGTCCGAAAGAGCTTCGCGCTGCTGTCCGGTCTGTCCCTGCCAGGCGACGGTATTCATCAAGGCGATCAGCGGTGACTGGCGGACATCGCTCATCAGCGTCAGCTGGTAGGTAACATCCGCTATGTTGTTCGCCAGATTAAGTTGCAGGCTGTTGAGGAAGCTCAGCCAGCTGCCAGCAAAGTCAGTGAAGTAGCGTTGTGTCAGACGCGCTTTCAGTGCTTCCGGCGACAGGTCTGAAGAGACTGCTTTTCGGCTGTCGCTCAGCACCCAGTCGATTTCATCCCGGCGGGAATTTGCGGCCTTTTCGATAGCCTGCTGAATCCCCCCCTCCCAGGCCTGACGGGTGAACATTCCCGGTACCACCTCATCGGTGGTAAACAGGCGACGGGCATCGGTACCGCCGGTCATGTCCTCCAGAGACACATCGGCAAAGTTACGGCGCACGGATTTGAGCATGTTCTCGTACAGCGTGCTTTCCGCGTTGCGCCGTCCTATCTGCTGCAGCAGCACCTGGCGGCCCTGGCTGACCAGCTGCGCATCCGGCGTGATTTTCCACTGTGGCTGCGCTGGCAGTTCGGATATATAGAAAGCCCACAAATCCGGTGACAGGCTTTGCCACAGGCCTGCTGAGATACCCATTCGCGTCGGCTGCACGGTTTTCATGGTCTGCGCGTAGAATGCGCCGTCGGCTTTATCCGGACGAGCCATCATCAGCCAGGCTTTCAGCTGGTCATAGCCCGGTTTCGCCAGTCGTGCCCGTTGGTCACTGTTGGGGGCAGAATTTGCCAGCGCGCTGAACTTCTGCTTAAGCGCCTCATTTGCCGGGTCACGTATCAGGCGGTTGTTTGCCACGCCGTACCAGGGCAGCATCGCATCAAGCAGTTGCTGATTATGGTCGAGGCCGAAGCGCTGATACCAGGGCGCTCCGTCCTGGATACTGTGCTGCAGGCGGCCGGCATCATTGCGCAGAGTATGCAGGGCCGTCAGCTGGTAATCCGATACGGAAGGATGCTCCACCAGGGCATGCGCCTGCTGCGCAACAGAGACTATATGTGACCGGTTAACCGCGAACGACAGCAGCGTTCCCGCCCCCCAGACACCGATAATGGCCATCAGCGTCCAGGCAAGCGTCTGCTCCCACGCCATACCGACACGGCGGCCACGCACGCGGGGGCAGTCGTCAACGATACCCTGCCAGGTTGCCGGCAGGGTCAGCGCATGACGCTGTGACCCCGGAATATACTGCTCAGCGTCGGCTGTGCTCGCTGACGTACCGGCAGTTTTCTTCTCCGGCAGGCTGAACATCAGCCCCCGCAGGGGAACGCGCTGCCGGGAGGCAGCCAACCATGGCACCAGTTGCTCAGTCCAGCGGACGATACCGCCGTCCTGGAGATGCTGACCCAGGCGCAACAGAAAGTCGTGGCGGTTGTTCTCAGTGACCTGACTCACACCCAGCGTTCGCAATGCAGGCAGCATCTGCTCAAGCTGACGTGTAATATCGTCAGCTTTGGCACGCAGCGGGAAGCTTGCGCCTACCGCCTGCTCAGGACGCGTATCCTGCGACCAGTTGCTGTCACACAACTGCCACAGCCAGACCGGGGCGGAATAGCACAGCAGTTCGCTGATTTTTTCCAGCCCGCGTAAATCGTTGTCGCTGATTTGCGGGGTCAGCTTAAGCGACTGCGGTAGTACACGGATAATCCCGTCCAGCGGGCGTCCGCGTCGCAACTTGCGCAGCGCGATGTATTTTTCGCGGTCAGGCTCCGATGACAGGCTGCCGCCGTAAATCAGCACGGTGCGGTTGCCTTCAAGCCACTGCTGCTGTTGCAGGCCGGGTACCAGTTGTTCAATGGCCTCGTCGTCGCCGGTGACTAAAAGCAGGCGGACTTTGCGGCGCCAGAAGAAGTAGTAGCGTTTACGCAGCACGGTGCCAATGTCTCTGGCGAGCGTCAGGCGCCTTTCCCTGGTCTTCTTTTTGGTTTCATTTTTCTGTGATATTGCAGTCGTTCGTTTGACCCGACTGATGATCCAAAAATGAACGGCAAGGAAAGCCAGTGCGATCACACAGGCAAGTGTGACCCAGAGGAGGCTGCACACAAGCAGAATTGGAAAAATAACTGACCATTCCGTCGAACGCTCTCCGGCAATAAACCAGTATGCAAATCCCCCCAGCATGATCACCAGAGTTACTGCCACAGCAATAAGCAGTACAGTGATCCCGGCAGAAATTTCCTGGGTCTGGTTTTTGTCCTTATCTGTTTCCATGTGGTTTTACGATCCCAAGTGCTAAGGTGTGGAGGGGGTCTGACGCTATCCAGCCGCAGGGTTTTGCTTCACTCTTAGCGGTAATTGCAGCGAGCGATATCACAACCAGCGCATCAAGCTTTCCAGGATCGCCCCAGTAGTCATCCTGGATATTGTGGGTCACATTCCAGCCACAAGCGGCGAGTTGAGGTTGCTCCGGGTGTGAGAAGAGAATGCACCGTTCGGGCGACTCATTAAGTTCGCTCTGTTTTTCGGCTCGCAAGGCGACGTGCTGCAGGGATTCACTATCAGAAGGCTCAAAAAATTCACCACGGGATAATGTGACGTCCCCCTGGTTTCCAGCCAGCCACAGAACTGCGCATTCACCGGCAGGACGAGTAGAGTCAGAAACAGGAGATAAAGACTGGCACCCGGCAATCAAAAAATTAGCCTGCTGTTTATTGTCCGCAAGAACATTAGCCAGTAAGGATAATGTTTTCTCCCCTTGCCATAACTCAGGTAATTCAGGAGGTTTAATTCCAGGAAAACTCTCAATGAGCTGTGCCACAAAGGCTTGCCAGGCTTCAGGGCTCCCCTGCCAGAAATACTTCTCCGGAGAAACTAATAATTCCTTACCTCGCTGCCTTTTCCATTGCAATACCAGCATTTGAGCCAGTTGTTTTTCACGTTCAATAAGAGCAGAAGAGAAACTTCTGGCAATACGCAACGATTTACCCAGGGATTCCTGCCTGACTAATGGAGCCTGATGCTCTCGCTTAATCACACGCAGCCAGTCAGAAAGCTCAACGCCTGCCGGCCCAATCAGGACAATATCTTTCAGGGCAAACTGACGCTGATGTATTTCCCACCAATGCCTGCGCTCATTTTCTGCTTCGCGCTCCCAGGTATGTGAATGATGAACTGAAAGGCGAAAAAAGATCGTGCGTACAAACCAGACAACACCGCCGAGTAATACCATTCCAACCATGCAGATAAGAATGATACTGGTATTGGCATCGGATTTTCTTGCCATTGCCGCGATGATACCAGAGAGCAAAACCAGAGCGGCACCTCCCCCTAACCAGCGCTTTGCAATCGGCGGTTTCGCAAGACGATAACGAGGAAATACAGGAATAGCTCTCACTGCGCAACCCTGCAATCTGGGTTGGAACTCACCAGCGTACAACCACATGCGCAGCGATGACCATGTAATGCTACTGGTTGACCGTCAACTTTTGTCAGAGAGCTGCCTTCGACAATCGTTGTCATCCCATGCTTATTACATTTCACCGCATCACCTTTTACGGCAATACCTTTACCAAAATAAAGATAGTGACCGCCAATAACTGAACCACCATACTCTTTAAGCGAGTCACCCTGCCTGATAATATGTTTCATCAATATTCCTTACTTGAATTAAACAGGATAGAAAATGAACCATCACCATATTTTGAGAATATCAGCTTTGGTTTCGGCCAGTTTCGCAGCATCCAGGGCTTTACGTGTCTGGCTACCCAATGGCGCAATTCCATTTGTCATTGCAGGTTGAATAGTAGAATCTGCATTAATAATTTCAGGCGCACTTGCCGCAGCAGGGGTGATAGAAATCATTTGTTTAATATCAGATGTAATTTCATCCGAAATATTATTGGTGATAGTCGTGTTATCAAAAATGAGACTGGCTCCTTTTATCGCTGATTTAAGTTGGCCTTCAACAAACCGGCCATATTTTGCAATCATTGAGACATTTTTACTCATCAACTCACCAAAATAAATCATCCGATAAAGGAAATAACTTCCCCAGGGTTCTCTGTCACCAAAGGTTGCCTGCATAAACCAGGCGCGTGAGTCATGAACCTGATCGTCAAATAATGATCTGACCAGACTGTCTGGCGATTGAGCAGGTTCTCCAGCAGATTGTTTAGGAAACAGTTTATTAAATTTACTGTCACCTGAACTTTTGATGCGATCATACTCAACAGAGAAATCATTCTCACTGAAGGCATACATCACATTAGATAATTGCTGAGACACCGTATATTTCCAGTTTCCCGTGACAGGGCGTGGTTTAGACTGATAATCGGCATTGAATTCTTCTGCCGCCTGTCTTAGCTGAACCTGAGCGATAGCCGGGTCAAAATCTTTTGGCCCTGGGGGTAATGGTATGAACTTTTTATTTTTGAACCTATTATCCACGATTGCTCTCAGGCGCGCATCATCCACATCTTTTTGTTTCCGTTCTTGCTCAGCCTTAGATGCAGCCAGAGCGGCCGGGTCTGAGTCTTTATTTTGCCACTCAGCACCTGACGATTTGTAAAACCCCTGAGATTTATAAGCACCATTTGCATATCGCCCGATACGCCAGGCCGTAATCCAGCCGATTTGATTTTCAAGGGCACTAATTACATTTGAACTTGCTCGAATAGGATTATATTGAATATGATTACTATCAGAACTTAAGTTTAGAGTAACTTCACGCCAAGCATTGAATCTATTTACCAAATCAGTATCAATATCAAACTCTAATACTTGGTCTGCAGATAAAGATCTCCAGACATCTTTTTTGAGCTCATCAGGCAACGAATTTTTTGTGACTTTTAGTGGTGCCCCTCCCTGAAAGGCAGATGAATACATATCATGCAAAGCAATTTGTGATAATAAATAACTATCGTTACTACCAACAGCTTTACCTTGATCTCCTGGTGGATAACCTCCACCAATATCGGAGTGCATTCCAGGATAAACCACTTCCGTAGCATAACTTGGGTAAGTTCCGTCGCTGCGGCAAATTGAATCCAGCGGGAAACAAAGCCTTTGTTCGTGGGATGAAACGAGGTGAGTGCATTTTTTGATCAGCCCATTATCCGGTAATTCCATGGTGTCATCAGCCCAGCCCATATGCCCTTCTGCGAATGGCGCAATATTTGCTATGCCAACGGATGCCACAGTGTCGAGCAGGCCAAGAAATTCAATACTTAAGGGGATTTTTACGTCACCCGACTTCAGACAAAGCTCAGGTTTACTTCCCTTTCTCCTGCCCCCTGGCAGCAACTCAGATAGCCAGTTCACAAATGCTCGCGCACTTGCTGCACCGCGGGAGAAACCATAGACATATAACTTAATGCCTAATAGCTTAGGTTTCCCTGGTTCTGGTTGTGTAACTGCCTGTTTCAGTTTAGGTGCAAGATCTGCTGCCTTTAAAAGTTCATTAAAAACGGTATAACGCCTGTCTGGCCCGTCCGATCCCAGATTTGATGTCATTCTGTTGACGGCGGCATAACACTCGGCGTCAGAAATCTCGGTTAAACCCGATGTTCTTCTGAGTGCGTCAATAATCCGTAGCAGCCCCCAGTTGACGCGCTCTTCACCAAAAGAGGCAAAAGCCAAACCTGGCATACTGTAATCAAGGTCATTAACTTCAGGAAAAGGTGTGCCTACCCCAGGAATATAATATTTATAATATTTGTTGCCTGACGTTCCTGCTAAATCAACCAGCTCTTCAGTATGTCCCTGAACCCCACCAGCATAACCCTGACCGATAGTTGCACGAAACAAACGAGCAATATTTGTTGGATGTTTAGGACTGGAAATATACAGATCGTTATTAAGATTATTTCCTGTGCCATCAAAAAATAAACTGATATGCAGAGTTTTACAGCAGGGCGGCTCTACGATTTTACCCGCAGCTTGACAAAGCTCATTCCGGTATGCCAGCTCATGGCTGTCCTGCTGTTTACAGTTTCGCTTCGTTGCTGCTGTATCTGTTGGTAAACGCCCTTGTTTTGGAAAGTGAGGTGGATACCATGTTAAGTCTGGATTTATTTTGGACATACTTCAGGCTCCTCCATCTTAATCGGATCCTTCATCGGGTAATTCGGATTGCCATAATCGTAACAACTGGTTGTCACTTTTACCTTGTCGCACGGAAGGAAGTGTATTTTTATCCCACAGGTTTTTTGGCCGTTATAATCAGGAACAGGCACTATTGCGGTATGTTCTATATGGCTTGCCTTTATTTTTTTTCCCATTCTAAATACTTTGCTCTATTTTCAAATCCAGGGAAGTCATCTGTAGATGCCTCTCCTGTTTCCCAGTCTATTTTTACCGTCATTCCCGGTTCCCATTTTGAAGGCACACCGAAATAACCAGCACCGCCTCCTCCCTGCCACGGGCCGATAATATCGACACCGGACTGCCCGTTGACACTAAAGTGGTTGATGGCCCAGTGGGTATGGTTGATTGCCTCAATGGTTCCGCCACCGCCGCTGACGGAATCAGATTCAGCAGGCTGATTACAGCCCGTTAACAGCAATACCGCTGCAACTAAAGAGAGAAAGGGAGATTTCATTTAACACTCCTTGTGAGGGATTAATCAGGTAACAGAGTTATTTGAAATAACCTGCGCCATAACCCAGTCATTGCGCTTATCATCAAAAAAAATTCTCTGCTCTATTGCGGTCAGCATCGCCTCATAACAGGCTGTAAATTCGGCTTGCCGGTTAGTGAACAACCCTTCTGGCACACTTTCGTAGCTCAGAAACTGGCTTGTATCACTGACACACATGAGTTTCTCAAACTGGCTATCGGTAAATTCGATTTGCACCACAGACTTGTCAGATTCTGGGATTTCACCACTCCCCAACCGGATGGAAGGTTGATAGTCACAGTCGAGCCATGTCCAGAATAAGACCGGTATCAGCAGTTGCTTTTGCTGCTCAGCATCGAGAATGTGGCTGAACAAGAAAGGAAAAATACGGGTATCCCAGAAACGGAAAATCCCCTCCCGACCCTCATGTTGCGCATCAACACAAACCCTGAGCCAATCAGCAAGCTGTTCAAACGACCAGCAAGAACCGCATATCAGCAGGGGAGCCGATTCCATCATTTCTGCTGCAAGGTTATGTAGCCACTGAACATGTTCAGCGTCCGATAGATTCACCCGAACCAGTACAGGCGCATCCTCAGGATAAATATCCTCAGGTAGCCCTTGATATAGCGACTGCCACATCATAGGGTCACTGAAAGTGGTAAATGCAGGCAGGACAGAGAAATTAACAGCACACTGATCGATTATCACATCAACATAGTCTATCTCGGCACGCTGGCAGGTTGTTCTGATTTTGTCCATCCACGGAGAAACGAAATCCATCTTTTACACCTCTCTTGGAACAAAACCCTGAGCGATTTCCTGAGCCCGTTTCAGACAATCTTTGCAGATCGATGATGGTAATTCAGGCAACGGGAAATCCTGGCTCGCAGGTCCTTCCATGTTGTGCTGCCCTTTCAGGCTTAACAGGCCGGGGCCATGAACCTTAATTTCTCCCTGAGGTGTCAACTGGATGTAAGCGCCGCCACATGCAATAGTGATCCCGTTTTTTGCCGTTAGCTGCAAGTGGCCTTGTGTAGACTGAACCGTGACGTCTTTCAGTGACGTAAGGGAGAGTGTGTCTGCGTGTGATTCGACATCAAGTGGTCCTTTCGCTGAGACCAGCCGGATCCCTTCCTGTTGCGAAAGTAGCGAAATCGCTTTACTGGCGTTTACTGAGTGGCGCTGCGCGGTTGCAATATTAACCTCTCCCAGACTTTGCAGGTAGAGGCCTTTACCACTGTGCATTAGCGCAGTATCAGGGGTAACAGAAGCAACCCCTTTGGGAGCAGCCATCAATAAAGCCGCTTCTTTCAGGTTACTGGCACCGTTAACAAACTCTCTCAGCGAATCTGCGTCCGGTGAAAAATTGTGATGAATTTGGGCAATAGTGCCCCATTCAGTGATCTGATTCAGCGCTCCTTTCAGCAGACTGACTGTTGGATCCATCTCCAGCACCTGGCCCTGCGCCTTTGTCTGACCGTCCGCCGAGATGAATATCCCTTTCTGCGCCCGGATGGCACCCCAGCTGTCGGTTCTTAGCTCAAACCCCTCGCCGCGCTGCTGTTTCTCGCTGTCAACCAGGTGGCCGAGATTCAGCTGGCTCTTGCCGCCGTATTCCGTGCTGACCTTGATATGCTCTTTCCCGCGCTCATCGTCGAGGCGGATTTTGTTGTTCGCCGGGGTGCGCAGGACGTTACGTTTATAGTTGCGGATAGTGACGTGGTCACCGTGCGCCGAGTCGTGCAGCACGCCGGCGATGTACGGCCGGTCCGGATTGCCGTCTTCAAAACCAATCGCCACCTCGGTACCCGCCAGCAGCGGCAGGTGCAGGCCGTACGTGTCGCCGGCATACGGGCGGGACTGGCGGACCCACAGGCTCTCAAACCCGGTCTCCCAGTTGTCCCGGTCGAACAGCATGTTGACGCGGTAGCGACCGTCTTTATCGATATGCCCGTATGTGTCATTTTCGGTGGTACTGGTGACGCGGGCCGGTAAGGTGCCGGCCATCACCGGACGGCTGCCTGGCGCCGCGCGGAAACAAAAATCGGTGCTGTCCGGGATACCGTCAAACCTGACGCCAAAATCTTCATCACGCCGGGCATGGCTGTGCATCGCCGTAACAACCACGCCCTGCGCAAACACCTCAGCCACTTCATAACCACCGGTGACTTTCACTACCTGCCCCGGAGAAAGCACCGGACAGCTGGTGAAGGCCCTGGTCTTCGTCTGGCCATTCAGGTAACGTTCGTGACGAATGCGGGCGTAAAACGCCCCGGACTCCGGCGCCGGGTTACGGTCGTACGCGCTGCCCTGCGTCAGATAATTATCGCCGTAATGATAGGCCTCACCACAGGTGGTGGTATCCCCGCCGGTCGCGTCAACCCGGGCGTTCATGTCCTCCGTGGCCTGACGGTAGTTGTAGTCGCGGGTGCTGACCGCCTTCTGGACCACGTTATGTTGGCTCTCCATCTCCCACACTGAGTCCACACCCTGTGAGTGCTGCCCGGACGGCGGCACCGACGGCAGCGTCAGGCCTTTCTCATACCCCTGCTGGCTGTCGTAAAACTCCACCACGTCGATGTTCAGCCGCGTGTCGGTGGTGAAGCAGAACCAGATACCGACTTCACCCAGCAGGCGGGTGATAAAGTGCAGGTCGTTCTCACCGTACTGCATCACCTGCTCACGGCGTGGATACTCTCTGGTGAGCGAAAACAGAAAATCCTGGCCGCGCATGCCGTGGCGCTCGCGCAGGATTTTTTCCACAACCTGCGGGACGGACATGTCCTGATAAATGGCGTTCTGGTGCGAGCGGTCGAGCAGCGCCAGGCGCGGCTCAAGCGTTACCGCATAGCGGGTTTCATCTTTTGAGGTGCCCAGGCGTTCCAGGCCGCTCACCACCCCCTGTATCACCCGCACCGGCTGCTGTATTTTAATTCCATAGCCCTGGTCAACCGGAGCCTGCAGCGTCAGGGAAGCCGCTTTCATCAGCATCATCTCTTTGCTGATGGCGTGGTCCGCGCTGGTGAACTCAATACGGTAGCGGAAGGGTTTGCTCAGGGCTTCATCGCCTTCAAACGCCAGCACATCGAGCTCGGCGTCACACCCCTTCACCGAAAGCAGGTGGTGGCTGTGGCTGAATCTTAACGGAGGATTATTGCTCATGCGTGCACTCCTTCTGTGAGATCAAACGCCAGTCCGATGCCCTCTTCCTCGCACCATCCCAGAGTCAGGGAAGCTGGTTTCTGTTTCGCGGCCATGTGGGTCAGCAGCTGCTGGCTCAGTACCGGCAGGATCTGCTGATTGAGCAGGCTGTCAACGTTGCGCGCCCCGGTGTCCGGCAGCAGGCAGGCGGCGGTCAGGGCGTCATACAGGCTCTCGTCAATCTGCGTGGTCAGGCCGTAGTGTCGGTCCAGGCGCTTACTGACCTGTGCGAGCTTCATCTCCACGATGGTACGCATGGCCTCCTGCGTGAGCGGACGGTAAATCACCGTCTGGAAACGCGCCAGCAGCGCAGGCTGGAAGTGGTCACGCAGGATCGGGCGCAGCAGTTCGTGCAGGTCACCTTCGGTGGCCTCCGGTTCTTCATCGAGCAGCTGCATCAGATGGTCGCTGCCGAGGTTCGAGGTCATCAGAATGACGGTGTTACGGAAGTCGATTTCACGCCCCTCGCCGTCGCGCATAAAGCCGCGGTCAAAGACCTGATAGAACAGGTTCATCACGTCACGGTGCGCTTTCTCCACTTCATCGAGCAGCACCACGCTGTAGGGACGCTTTCGCACGGCTTCGGTGAGAATGCCGCCCTGACCGTAACCGACATACCCCGGCGGTGAACCTTTCAGCTGGGAAACGGTGTGCGGCTCCTGGTACTCGGACAGGTTGATGGTAATCAGCGATTTTTCACCGCCGTACAGCACGTCCGCCAGCGCCAGCGCGGTTTCGGTCTTGCCGGTGCCGCTCGGTCCGGTCAGCAGGAACACGCCCTGTGGGCCGTTTTCTGGCGTCAGCCCGGTTTTTGCCGCGCGCAGGCGCTGGGTGATGGCGTTCAGCGCCGCGTCCTGGCCCACCACGCGTTTACCGAGGTGCTCTTCGAGGCGTAACAGTTCCGTCTGCTCATCCTTCATTAATGATGAGAGCGGCACACCGGTCCAGTCGGCAATCACCGTGGCGACGGTACGCGCATCCACATCCAGCCCCAGCAGCGGGTTACCCTGCTGAACGTCACTCAGTTGCTGTTGCAGGCCGGCAATCTCCGCCTGACGGGAAAGGTCCGCGCGGCAGGCCAGCAGCGCTTCCGTGAGTTTCAGCTCCTGGCCGTACTGCGTTTCCCGTTCGTCGAGTTCCACGATGATGCGGACTTCGTCCTGCTCAATGGCCGCCAGACGTTCACCGGGAGCGGTGTTGCCCACCGCGATATCCTCCATCAGCGCCTGCTTTTCCATCGCCAGGGCCGTGAGCTGCGCCCTCATCCGGGTCAGCGGCTCCGGCACGGTGTCGAGGCTCATCCGCACGCGGGCCGAGGCGGTATCCAGCAGGTCAACCGCCTTGTCCGGTAGCTGACGGCCGGTCAGGTAACGACGGGAAAGGGTTACCGCCGCCCTGACCGCCTCATCGGTAATGTGCACCCCGTGGTGCTGCGCGTAGCGGGATTTCAGCCCCCGCAGCATCAGGCAGGCGGTGTCGTCGTCCGGCTCATCCACTTTCACCATCTGGAAGCGCCGCTCCAGTGCCGCGTCGCGCTCAAAATACTGCTTGTACTCGCTCCAGGTGGTGGCCGCGATGGTCCGCAGTTCGCCGCGGGCGAGCGCCGGTTTCAGCAGGTTGGCCGCATCCGCGCCCCCGGCCTGATTACCCGCACCGATAATGGTGTGCGCTTCGTCGATGAACAGCAGCACCGGGGACGGAGACTGCTGTACCGCATCAATGACGTTTTTCAGGCGCTGTTCAAACTCCCCCTTCACGCCCGCCCCCGCCTGTAACAGACCGAGGTCCAGCGTGCGCAGGCTCACCGTTTTCAGGGACTCCGGCACATTCCCTTCGGCGATACGCAGCGCCAGTCCTTCCACCAGCGCGGTTTTCCCCACGCCCGGCTCCCCCACCAGAATCGGGTTGTTCTTGCGACGCCGCGAGAGAATATCCACCATCTGGCGGATTTCCGTATCACGGCCGAAAACCGGGTCGATTTTGCCCTCACGCGCGTTAGCGGTGACATCAAGGGTGAATTTATCCAGTGCATTCTGTAACGCAGGTGACAGTTCGCCCTCTTTCACCTCACTGCCGGACAGCGGCACGCTGCCGCCCTGCGCCAGTTCTTCTTCCTGCTGTACCTCTTCGCGCTCATCTGACTGCGCATCCAGCAGCGGTCGCAGACGCTCAAGCTGGCTCAGCCCCAGCGTCAGCAGCGGCCATAAACCGTCGCAGCGCATCAGGCTCTGCCGGTCCACCAGCGCCATCAGCAGGTGAATGCTGCGTATCTGCTCTTCGCCCGCCAGCGAGGCGCGCAGCCACGCGTCCTGCATCAGGGTCTGAGTGCTGTCCGAAAGCTGCGGGCGGCTGCGCACTGAACGGGGCAGCTTCTCCAGAAAATTCAGCAAATCCTGCCAGATGGCGTCCATATCCCACTCGTAGCGGCGGGCCAGCACGGTGAGATCGCCCTCCCCCTGCTCCAGCAGCTTCAGCAGCCAGTGCTCGGGCAGGATTTCCGCATGGGTGCGGGTCTGGCAGAGCGACGCTGCGCCTTCCATCGCACGGGCGCAGTAGGGGTTCAGACGACGTAACAGGCTGGCTGGATTTTCCATGAGACTCTCTCTTTATCAGTTCCGGACACGCTACCGCCCGTCGCTTTTCCTGGTATTCAGGAACCCAAAGCGCATCAGGTCGGGCAGGCAGATTGTGTTTTTCTTTGCTGAACGTCCGCGGTTACAGGCGTTCAGCAAAAACGGCGGACGGGAGAACCCGTCCGCACGAGACTCAGGCGGTGGCGCGTTCGTTCCAGGAATCGGAATGAATGATGTTGCCGTCCTTGTAGGTCCAGGTGATTTTTTCGTAGCGCAGCTCAATCTGCTCCAGATGGTTGTGCTTCTCGAAAGACGGATCCTTGATGTCATGCATCACCGGATTCACCTTCACCACCTTCACGTTTTCCAGTCTGGTGTTGAAGTACTCCACTTCCTGGCCGGCATCGTTGATTTTGTACCACTTGAATTCCGCAGATTTCAGGGTCTGGCCGGTGGTCACCGCCTTGTACAGATACGGGCTGGAGGAGTCGATCTCCTTGGTGAACAGGAACGGCGTGTGGATACGGGTGCCGGTCAGTTTGCCGGTGTTGTTGTCGGTCGGGATGTACAGGTTGTGTTCCTGAGCAACAACTTCGATGCTGCCTTCACGATCCTGAACGTCCACGGAACCTTTGATGTCCGCGCCGCCATCGTCCTTCAGCCACAGATAAACAGGAATTGCCATGTTAATTACTCCATTTCATTTTTTGAGACGCCATCATCCTGCGATGGCGCGGGGGTATTGCCCGGCAGCTGACAGGCATTCGCCTGCGGCACCAGACTGATTTCGACACGGCGGTTCAGCGCCCGGCCTTCCGCCGTGTCGTTGGTGGCGACAGGACGGCTTTCGCCGTAGCCCTGCACCGCAAAGCAGCTCTCCGGCACATCGCCGGTGTCGCGCATCCAGTTGCGCACGGACTCCGCTCGTTTCAGGGAGAGCACCTGGTTGGACGGGTCATCGCCCGTGCTGTCGGTATGGCCCGCAATCACAATCAGCCAGCCGGGCTTCGCCTTAATGCCCACCAGCGAATTCACCAGCAGCTTCGTGGTGCCGGGTTTCAGCGCCCATTTGCCTGTGTCGAACAACGACATGCTGTCGAGGCGGATGATTTTCGGCGCGACCTTTTCCACAGGCTTCGGTGGAGGAGGTGGTGGTACATACGAACGGATCGCTTCCAGCACCGGTATTCGCAGACGTACCCCCCGATAAAGCCCCAGGCCCAGCCGGGCCGGTACACCATTGCGTGCATGCTCATCCAGCAGCGCCGCATCCTCGCGCAGCACCTGTACGGCGCTGGCTTTCGGACCGTAATCATCCATGGCGATGCTGTTGTAACGGACAATATCGAAGCTCACGCGTTGCAGCAGCTGGCGGTTGTTCCAGCCACTGCTGAGCAGTGCAGCAATGGCCGCCAGCGTGAAAATCCCGAGCGCACAACGCCAGGTTCGCTCACGCGGTGTCAGGCCCCGCCCTTCCGGCAGTAATGGCAGAATAAAATCCGGGAACAGGGAGATGACCGTACTGTCCGTTCCCACCGGCTGCCAGCCAGACACCTGCTGCATCGCGGTGTGACGGGAAAGCCACGTCGTCCAGGCCGATGTGGCCAGGCTTCCGGCCAGGATCGGCCCCATTCCCCACAGCACCGCAACAGGTGCAATGACCGGCACATCGGGGTTCTCATCCATAAAAACTGCCTGGACATGCTGACGAAACCAGTTCATCAGACTATTCATCAGCACCTGTTGCTGCACCGCAGGCGTTCCGCCGGAGGTAACCCATTCAGCAACAGAACCCGGGGCTGAAGATTCACGCCAGACCCTCACCCCTTCTCCCGGGAAAACCGCCTGCCAGAACATGTCATTCGTCATCGCGCTGCCGACCTGACCATTCAGCACCAGCGGCACAGAGTGACCGGTTGCTTTACGCAGCTGACTGATGTGCCAGCGCAGGGTCAGCAGTCGACTGGTCAGGGCTTCGCTGTCAGGGTGCTGCTGCGGGCAGACGCTGACCATCACCGACAGCTGACGTCCCCAGTCAGGACGTAACCACAGTATCTGACGGGCGACCTGCGCCAGATCATGATGATCCTCCACGCGGATCCAGCATCCCTGCATGACAGTGAGTACCTGTGACGAATGTGGCCAGGCCAGAGGCAGATCGCCACAAACCAGCACTACGGGCTGACGGTAAGTGGCGTCAGGCAGGTCCTCCAGGCGCAGGGTGACATCATGCTGTTCACGGCGACGGGCGACAGTCCGGAACGCCAGGATAACCCCCAGTACCACCAGCAGAATGAGCACAGAAACCCACCTGGATACCGGCAGAAAACTCAGGCAGACCACGGCACTTAGCAGGACGGCCCACAACGCCAGCCCGCGCTGTTGTGCAGGACTCATTTCACGGCCCCCGGTAAAAGGGTTAGCAGCAACTGGTCCAGCCAGCGATCCAGTCCCCACCAGAGTGCAGCGACCACTATCACGCTCAGACCAATACGTACGGGCCATGACGCCAGCCAGCCGCCCATGATTCCCCGCCCGGTATGACTTTCCGCCAGTACGGGGTGGGACTGTGGATAGCTGAACGGCGTGACATATTCACTGAGTGCGTTGACAAGTTTCTGGCGCTCCGGGTCATTCAGTGAGCGGTAACTGCCGAGAAAACCCAGCATCATGACCCGCTGGAAGCAGGTCACGACAGCGTGGTCAGGCGCCGGTTCACGCAGCACATCGCGCATCCGATCGCACAGCGTGTCGCCGGCGTCCATAGTGCCGAGGAAGTGCCCCTGTAGGGGAATGTCATACCACTGCACACAGGCGTCATCTTCCACACCACGACCTTTCACCGCCTCATCGAGCAAGGCGCACTGTGCAGTAAGAATATGCTGACAGCTGGCTTCATCGAGTTCGCTCGCTTTCAGCTCACGCTGCACACGTTCGACATCAGCAATACAGCGCTCCCACAGCGCGCGCCCTTCGCCCGCCTGAAACGTCGGACCGTGACGCAGGCTGATCACCTGAAGCCAGGTGTCCTGCAGCAGGGCATCAATATCAATGGACACGGCAGTGCCGTGTTTACGATCACTCATGTTCTCAGTACCGCAAAGAGTTCAAGTTCAGGCTCGCCGAGCATGCCCGGAACGTAAAACATGCAGATGCCGCCCTGGAGCATTTCAGTGGCCTGAGGATGAGAGACATCAAGACTGAAATATTGGTTTTCCAGACGTAACGGAATGGCTGCCGGTACATGGCGCAGAGGCGTCAGCGGCACGCCCACCCGCGATGAATTGACGATACTTCTGACATGATCGGGGCTGCCGACCTTGCACTGGCGCGGGAACTGCTCCTGCAGCTGTGCCACCGGCACCGGTGAACGCACGGAGAGGTAGTAATCCGCCCCTTCACGCAGACGCGGGTCATGCAGACGGGCCTGCCAGAAGTGCAGCCGGGCATCGTGCTCAAGCTCAATCGCCACCACCCGCGACGGCAGGCTGGCTTCCAGCAGGTCGCCCAGTAAATCAAACAGCGGCGGGAAGACGTTATTCAGCTGCTCATGCTGCCAGACCGGGATCGCACTCACCTGGTGCTCCAGCGAGAAGGTCAGCAGGCTGCCCGCCAGGCGGGCCAGCTCCGGATACAGGCGCTCAGGCGGACTTTGCGGATGGCGCTGAAACTGTCCCAGCACAGGCTCAGCACTGTTCAGTGCGTTGAGCAGCCAGAAAAGGGACACGTCGGCCACGGCAAAATCCGCCATTCGCTCATTACTTTCCCGGCGCATGGCCATCAGCCGGCTCAGGCGTATACGTAGCTGGCTCATCAGCTGTTCGAGCTGGGTCATCAGCCAGCGACTGCCCTGCAGAGCCAGCAGTGGCGGAAGAAACGTCTCATCTAGTAACCATGCCCCCTGCGAATCCTGCTGCAGGCGGGCAACCGGGCAGGTCAGATAATCGCTGTTGTCCTGACAGGCAAACCGTAGCGTCAACTCAGGTTTCATCACCGCAATCTGGCGGGTATCGTCCCCATAAGCGTTGCGGATATCCCGCCAGCGCTGGCGATAGCGAACAGGGCGTTCGGCCACCGCATCGGGTGTAAGACAGTTGCCGCCATTCGCCCGCAGCAGCGGGAGGGCCAGCACCACCACCGCATCCTGCGATCCACTCTCAAGCGCCAGCACCGGTGGCAGATCGTCAGCATTATCAGTGTCGATAAGCGTCCCGTCAGGGAAACGAATGTGCAGATGACGAGCCTGCAGGCGGCCCAGTTTCAGTGCATCCGGTTCGAAAGTGGCATCAATCACTCCCCAGGGATGGGAGAGACCTAACCGGGCGATGCATTCCGCAGACCAGGCCGCATACGCGGCCTGTTGCTGGAAGTGCTGGGGAGAGACCATCTGGCCCCTGCCCCATAACGGTTGTTCCGTTTTCATTGGCTTCCTGCCTTAACTTACGCTTTCGCTTTCGGCATCTGGCTCACCAGCGACAGGTTCACGTCCATGCCTTCCACCTGGAAGTGCGGCACCGCGAACAGCTTCACGCGGAAGAAGCCCGGGTTGTCCTCAATATCTTCCACCACCACCTTCGCGTCGCGCAGCGGGTGTGAGGCCTGCAGTTCGTCGCCCGGATCGGTCATTTCGGTCACCAGACTGCGTACCCATGTATTGAGTTCCAGCTCCAGCAGACGGCGATCTTTCGTCGTACCGATATTTTCGCGCTGAATCAGCTTCAGGTAATGCGCAATGCGCGACAGCAGGAAGATATACGGCAGACGGGCGTTGATGCGGCTGTTGGCGGTGGCGTCGGCGGTGTCGTACAGCGCCGGTTTCTGCGCCGAGTTCGCCGAGAAGAAGCAGGCGTAATCACGGTTCTTGTAGTACGACAGCGGTATAAAGCCCAGGTTGGCGAATTCAAACTCGCGGGTTTCCGGGATCATCACCTCTGACGGGATCTTCACCTGGTTGCCGGTACCCAGATCGTACAGGTGGATCGGCAGGTCTTTCACCGCCCCGCCCGCCTGCGGGCCACGAATTTGCACGCACCAGCCGTTATTGATGAAGCTCTTCACCATGTTGGAGGCGAAGGAGAAAGATGCGCTTGTCCACAGGTATTTTTCGTGGTCCGGACCTTTCACCTGCTCAACGTAGTTGAAACTGCGCACCGGCACCGTGTCCGGACCGTAAGGCAGACGCCCCAGCACGCGCGGCATCACCAGGCCGATATAACGGGCATCGTCGGTGTCGCGGAAGGATTTCCATTTGATGTATTCGGCACGGTCGAAGTAGTTACCGATGTCCTTAATCGCGGCCACCTCTTCCATCGATTCCTTGAGGAAGAATTTCGGCCCGACGGCACCGATAAATGGCATATGCGCGGCGGCAGAGACTTTCGAGATATTGCGCAACAGCGCCACGTCCTGCGGACTTGCGTCAAATTCGTACGCTGAAATCACCGAGCCAATCGGCTCGCCGCCCGGGGTGTCGTATTCAGCGGTATAGGTGTGCCAGTACAGGCCGCTCTGGATAAGTTCCGGCGCATCTTCGAAGTCCTGTCGCAGATCCTCTTTTGACACATCCAGAATTTCCGTTTTCACGTTCTGGCGGTAGTCGGTGTTGTCCACCAGCTGCTTCAGACCGCGCCACAGGGATTCCACCTTCTGGAATTCTGCATGATGCATCACCGCATCCAGCTGGCGGCTGATTTGGAAATCCAGCTCCGCGATATGGTGGTCAATCAGGGTTTTATCGAGTTTTTCCACAGGCTGGCCGGATTTGCGGATGCAGTCCATAAATACCTGCATCGCGGCCGTCAGGCGCTCACCTGCCGGAGCATCAGACAGTGCGGCATCGTCCAGAAACGCATTGATATCGCCCAGGCTTGTGGCCGGGGTCAGGTTGATTTTGTCGAACAGGGAGGCGTAGACGCTCTCTTTTTCCAGCACAGTGGTCTGCCCCTGCGCGGAGCCATTTTCAGTATTAACAGACATCAGCATTCTCTCGTTTAATCCATTAAAAGACGCGCCCGTTTTTATTTCGGGGCAAGGGCACTCATTTCGTTACGTAATTCCTGAGACAGCGCCGGGTCCTTAAGAATTTTCTCGAGTTCTTTTCTGAAAGTGGCGTTATCCAGCAGATTAGACTTGAGGTCGCGTAATAAATTACGCATCGCCAGCATGGCACGAAGCTGGGGAATTTGTCGGGCCACCTGTTCGGGTTCAAAATCTTTCATATCTGAAAAGCGCAGCGTCACATTCTCTTCCGTACGCTCACCTGCCAGCGTATTCGGAACCGTCATATTGACCTCCGGGTTAAATTCCGAAAGTACACTGTTGAGGTTATTTTTGTTGACGTTAATTTTCTTTCTTTCAGATAATGGACGGCTCTCTTTGCCGTTACTGAAATCACCGACAGTGAGTAATTTAAGGGGTAACTCAACTTTCTTCTGCGCCCCTCCGGTATGCAATGCAAGTTTTAAATTAATGCGTGCCTTAGGCACTTCGTTCTGGAACGTATCAGCCATAGCAGTCCCTTTCCTTAAGGAATGTTTGTTGAAGTTAACGACGTTTCTGAATAAATTGATATTAGAACAAAACGCTACAATAGATCAACTACCTGGAATCAAAGGCCAAATTAAGACATTCCTTAAGAATTTTACTCTATATAAATAAAATATGGTTTTGCAGCATGCCTTTTCATAAAGAAATATCAACCACAACTCCGAAAATAGTCAGTATTAGTGGCTATTTCTGTGAAAAAATGAAGATCCATATCCAAACAAAGCAACGTTATTGATTTAAATCAATACAAGAGAAAATATCTACAGCGCCACCTAATAATATGACCCGCATCAATGTTTACACGCTTCCGCAAGACGCGACACCCATTAAAAAGTCCAATAATGGACAGTTTTTTTAACGAAATGCAATATATTCAAAATATGAATATTTCTCTTAATTAAAAAAAGAGCAATACCCAGTGCTGTAAAACGCAATATCAATGCAGCGCCGTCTTCAAGATCTAGAATGAACAGAAAAGCGCTGGCACGTGATATCGGGCCAGCGCAGTATCAGGAGGGGAAATAAATTAGCGGACTCGCGTTTTCAGTGCTTCACAATATACATCGTACGGCTATACGCCACATCTTCAGGGTTATTGATCGGATATCCCTTCACCCAGGGTTTAATCAGACGTCCGTTGGTGTACTGGTAGATCGGCGCAATTGGCGCTTTTTCCGTGAGGATCTTCTCCGCCCGGTTGTAGTCCGCATTACGGGCTTCCGCGGTGGTTTCAAGCGTCGCCTGATTGATGATCTTATCGTAAGCCGGGTCGTTAAAGCGGGAGATATTGCCGCTATGGGTTGATGTCAGCAGCGACAGGAAGGTCGATGGCTCGTTGTAGTCCCCGACCCAGGACGCGCGGATCACATCAAAATTCCCTGTGTTTCGGCTATCGATATAGGTTTTCCACTCCTGGTTTTGCAGTTTGACGTCTACCCCAAGGTTCTTCTTCCACATCGAAGCCACCGCAATCGCGATTTTCTGATGATTCTCTGAAGTGTTATACAACAGGGTCAGCTTCAGTGGACGCTGAGGGCCATATCCCGCCGCCTGCAGCAAGGTTTTGGCCTGCGCGTTTAGCTCCTGCTGCGACATCTGCTCAAACGGTGATGTCTCTGGCGTGAAACCTGCCGTCACATCAGGCGTGAAATGCCAGGCTGGTTTTTCTCCCGTACCTAACACTTTCTCCGCCATAATCCGGCGATCGATGGTCATACTCAGCGCCAGACGCACGCGGGAATCGGCGGTCGGGCCCTTTTGCGTGTTAAATGCATAGTAATACGTTCCCAGCTGCGGTGGCGTGTATACCTGTCCAGGAATATCCTTGAGCAATTTCTGATAAAGGTTTTTCGGGAACGACTCGGTGATATCAATATCACCTGCCAGGTAGCGTTTGGTGGCGGAAGACTCCTGGTTGATCGGAATAAACGTCACTTTTTGAAGAACAGTTTTCGCGTTATCCCAGTAGTGGGTATTCGGCACAACGACCAGCTTCTCATTCACCACACGATCTTTCAGCACATAGGCACCATTGCCCACCAGGGATCCCGGACGCGTCCACTCTTTACCACTTTCGACGTTCGCTTTCTGAACCGGATAGAACGCGAAGTTTGCCGTCAGGTTGCTGAACCACGGCAGCGGTTTATCGAGCTGAACGCGTAACGTTCTGGCATCCACCGCCGTTACCCCCAGCGTATCGGGCGCGGCTTTGCCATCAATAATCGACTGAGCGTTGTTAATGCCTGCCAGAGCAGCAAACCAGGCAAACGGCGAGGTGGTTTTCGGGTCAACCAGACGCTGCCAGCTGTAGACAAAATCCTGCGCCGTGACTGGCGTGCCGTCAGACCATTTTGCATCATCGCGCAGGGTAAATGTCCAGATGCGGTTATCGTTACTCTGCCAGCGCGTCGCCACGCCCGGCGTCAACTCCCCTTTCTCATTCTGATTGACCAGGCCTTCAAACAGATCGCGAATCACCTGAATCTCGGGTAGCCCCACGGCCTTGGCCGGGTCAAGCGACGCGGGCTCGTCTTTGATGTGTCTGACCAGCTCCTGTTTTTGCGCCAGCACCGTCCCCTTTGGCACATCAGCAGCGTAAGAAAATGACGATAGCCCGCAAAGGCACAGTGCAGAAAAAAGCAGCGAAACAGGATGCTTCATGAGATCCCCTTTAGAAATCGGTAATACGCGAATGCGTAATTATTTGTTTCGAAACGGCGAAATGCAAATACCTTAAGCCGGAAAGGTGATATCTGGCAATCTTCGTTCTTCGATGAAACTATTTGATTAAACGTGGGTTTTGCACAACACTGCCAGTAAGCACTTCTTTATCAGGATTTCCTATGGCAGTTACCCGACCAAGAACGGAACGTGGCGCTTTCCCGCCAGGCACCGAACATTATGGCCAGTCTTTCTTAGGTGCACCGCTGATCTGGTTTCCCGCACCGGATGCCGATCGCCATAGCGGCCTGATTATTGCGGGAACGCACGGCGATGAGAACTCCTCGATCGTCACCCTCTCCTGCGCGTTACGCACCCTTGCACCGACACTACGCAGGCATCATGTGATCCTGACCGTCAACCCAGATGGCTGTCAGCTTGGGCTGAGGGCGAATGCGAGAGGGATAGACTTAAACCGCAACTTCCCGGCGGCCAACTGGCGCGCCGGTGAAACGGTATACCGCTGGAACAGCTCGGCTGAAGAGCGTGACGTGGTGTTACTGACGGGAGAAAAACCCGGCTCAGAGCCAGAAACACAGGCGCTCTGCCAGTTAATCCACAAAATCCACCCCGCATGGGTTGTCTCCTTTCACGATCCGCTGGCCTGTATTGAAGATCCCCGTCACTCCGCACTGGGGCAGTGGCTTGCCGATGCCTTTGCCCTGCCTCTGGTCAGCAGCGTCGGCTATGAAACACCGGGGTCATTTGGTAGCTGGTGCGCCGATCTGGATTTGCACTGCATCACCGCTGAATTCCCCCCCATTTCTTCCGACGAAGCCAGCGAAAAATACCTGAAAGCGATGGTAGATCTTCTGCGCTGGCAGCCTCAGAGATGAAGCACTCCGCTGGTGAAGGTGAGCGCAGGCGAAACGTCAACCGCCAGCCAGGTCGGGCCATCGAGATCGGCAAACCGGACCTGATTCACCAGCGGTAGCGCCGCATTAATCGCCCGGGAAGTACAGAGCATGCATCCCAGCATCAACGCAAACCCCTTCTCCTGTGCCTGCGACGCCAGCGCCAGCGCCTCGGTCAGCCCACCGGTTTTATCGAGTTTGATATTCACCATCTCATAGCAGCCCGCTAAACCGTCGAGACTCTCGCGGGTATGGCAGCTTTCATCGGCGCAGATCGGCAATGGGTGGATAAAGTTCTTCAATGCCGCATCATCCTGTACGGGAAGCGGTTGTTCCAGCATAGCCACACCCAGGTCGGCCAGCAGCTGGCAGCGCGCGGCCAGCCCTTCCGGGTGCCATGACTCGTTGGCGTCGACAATCAGCGTGGCGTCCGGCACCGCCGCGCGAATGGCGACCATGCGTTCACTGATCAAGCGATCGTCGAGTTTCACCTTAAGCAGCGTGGCACCAGCCTCAAAGAGCGCTTTTGCGCTGGCAGCCATCTGCTCCGGCTCGCCAATCACCACCGTTTGCGCGGTCACCACTTTCTCCGGAAGCGTCACGCCGACCAGCGACGGTAAGGATATCTGCTGCTTCGCCGCCTCAAGACTCCACAGCGCACAGTCAATTGCATTACGGGCCGCCCCGGCAGGTAAACGCTGCTGTAACGCCTCACGCGTCAACCCGGTTTGCAGGTCAGGTACCAGGGTCATAATTTGCGCCATCACCGAGGCAAGGCTTTCTCCGTAGCGAGGATAAGGCGTGCATTCACCAACCCCTTTAACCCCTTCTTCTTCTATTTCGACCACCACCACGCAGGCTTCACTTCGGCTGCCACGGGAGATCACAAACGGGGTATGCAATGGCCAGGCTTCTTCATAGACCTTAACGCTTCTCATCACTGACTCCTTGCAGCCCGGTAAGGCGAAAAAATTGGTTTGCCGTGTTATCCGCTGATGGCATACACTAGCCTCGACGTTAACTATATGTAAACAGGAAGATATCTATGTCACAACTCGTTCATTTCCAGGGCAACCCGGTTGCTGTAGCAGGTTCCATTCCTCAGGCTGGCAGCAAAGCGCAGGCTTTTACTCTGGTGGCTAAAGATCTGTCTGACGTCACACTGAGCCAGTTTGCTGGCAAACGCAAAGTACTGAACATTTTCCCAAGCATTGATACCGGCGTCTGTGCCGCATCCGTGCGTAAATTCAACCAGCTGGCCACTGAAATGGACAACACCGTGGTGTTGTGCGTTTCAGCAGATCTGCCATTCGCGCAGTCCCGTTTCTGCGGTGCTGAAGGTCTGAGCAACGTCATTACCCTTTCAACTCTGCGCAGCCCGGATTTCCTGGAAAAATACGGCGTTGGCATTGCTGAAGGCCCACTGAAAGGCCTGGCGGCGCGTGCCGTGCTGGTAATCGATGAAAACGATAACGTCGTGTTCAGCGAACTGGTCAACGAAATCACCACAGAACCTGACTACACCGCTGCGCTGGAATCACTGAAAGCCTGATTATTTACAGGCATTTTATAAAGCTTAGCAATGTAATGAAATAAAAGGTTTATTTAAGAATAGACCTTGCTTTCCAAACCTCGCCGATGCGGGGTTTTTTATTGCCTCAATAGCTGAATCGTTAAAGCAAAAACGTTATAAAATAACATATATCATGAAATAAAAACGTTCCATTCTCACAATAACGAGATTGCTAACACATAATAAAGGTTTAAAAAACGCAATTTCTCCGCCAGTGAAGCCCGTCACATTTCCCTTCTCGCCTAAACATTAGATTTGCTTACGTGATAAAAAATCGTTTCAGCAAAAGGGATTAAATATGAAGATTAAACTGGCTTTTACGGTCCTTGCGGTACTGATATCTGGACATGCCGCCGCTAAAACCTGGGTGCTGACAAGCGCTGAAAGCGGCGTGGATAAAGGAAACTGGAAAATTTCCAGCGATGAGCTGAAGTTTAAGGGACAGCCTTTCAGCATCGAGCAAAAAGTCCTGCATGGTGGCAAGCAGGAAGGCAGCAAGGTAATTGTTATCAGCAGCAAAAATGGTCTGACAATTACCCTCAGCCCAACGCGTGGGATGAATCTGCTGCATGTCGAAGGCTTTGGTACCCGAATGGGGTGGGATTCTCCTGTCAAAGAGGTGGTGAATCCGGCCTATATCAATCTGGAAAGTCGAAACGGACTTGGCTGGCTGGAAGGTTTCAACGAAATGATGGTTCGTTGCGGCTATGAATGGACAGGCCACCCGGTCACGGCTGACGGGCAGATTTATACCCTGCACGGCAAGGCGGGAAATACGCCTGCGTCGCAGGTGGAAGTCGATGTTGCTGATGCCGCACCGCATGAAATTCGTATTCGCGGATTAATCAAAGAGAGCACGTTTAAAAAAGCAGATCTGCAGACGATGACCGAACTGCGTTACGTACCGGGCAGCAACCAGTTCAGCCTGCATGATGTTCTGACTAACCATGCTGATTATCCTCATGATTATCAGATTATCTATCACAGCAACTTTGGTACCCCAATCCTCGAAGAAGGTGCCCGCTTCCTTGTGCCGGCTGCCAGCATTGGTCCTTTCAATGACTATGCCAAAGCGGGTCTGGATAACTGGCAAACCTACGCTGGCCCCACTCAGGGCTTTGATGAAATGGTCTTCAATATCAAACCGCTTGCGGATAATAATCATGAAACCCTGGCGGCAGTGGTTAATAAAGCAGGAGACAAAGGTGCGTCAATTCAGTTCGACACGCGGCAGCTGCCTGTCCTGACCTTATGGAAAAATACCGATTCGCTCAAACAGGGCTATGTCACGGGTATTGAGCCGGGAACCAGCTACGCCTATCCCGTCACCATTGAACGCGAGCAGAAACGCGTTAAGCAGCTACAACCTGGCGCCAGCACGCAATTCGACCTGACCTATACCCTGCTTCACAGCAAGGAACAGGTGAAAGAGGTCGAACAGAAAATTGCGGGGATTCAGGGAGAGACAAAAGTCGAGGTAGATGCCACGCCTCTGGCGAAAGAGTAAGTGCAAAAAAAAAGCCTCTTTACAGAGGCTTTTATCGTTATTCGTCACCCTTCTTGTGGTTGAGTCCATATTCGCGAAGCTTATTCTCAATCGCGGTATACACTCGGTGCGAGAAGGGCGTGATAATATATTAGTTTGAGGACTTCAGCATATCATCCGTTACGGTTATGCTGTCCAGGACTGTAATGATTTTTGCATCACTAGATTTCCCATCGGCAACAGCGAAGTAGAATTTGTCCCCTACTTTGAGGTCACCCTCATATTCTGAATAAAAGAGACGATCCGGTTTTCCGGGTTGCTCATATTTATTTCCGGACGAACAATTAGGGGAATTTTTGGTATAATAATCCCCCTGGAAAGAGGAGCTACAGAAATTGGTGATTACCTTTCCACTTGCATCATGGGTATCAATATACAAATTTAAATATTGATATGTTATATACAAATCAATTGGGATGGTAAGAGAATATCTCAGTCGACCATTCTCCATCGCAACTTTAGACCAGTTGATGTACTCCGGTTTTCCAGTAGCAAAATCCTCTATTGTAAAATAATGGGTTAAAAGAATATTATTATTTTCATCCACCACCTTTAGAGTATGTCCGTCCCGAATGCCACTGGCATTAAAAGTAATCTTTGTGTACCCATTCCCAAGATCGGTACTGTACGTATAGTTTTTATCACCATCAACTCCGTAAGATCCAACTGAATAGAACTCACTGTTTTTCCAGCCTTCATGCTGTACTAACACATTGTAATTCGAACTCTTAAGGCTGGCCGTATTTTGTATCCATTCAAGCTGTGGGTAAAACGACGATTTATTAACAGTGATGTCTTTAATCTCAGGCGCTACCGGTGCCGCATCATTATGCGTAAATGGCGCAAACACTTCACTGAAAGCATACTGCGGTGCCTGCGATTCAGTTAAACCGCTGTGTTCCGGCGATACCTGACCCGGTACACCTGGCTGATCGCGCATCATTGACCACATGCCAATCATGCCCATATCGCGGTCTTTAGCATCTTCCAATACTAGATTCGCATCAGAGAGATAGAACACTTCGCCCTGTACGTCGTTATAGCCGTTCATCGGCGTGACGCCCATCATGGCGTTGATCTCATCATCGCTCTTATCTGTAAAAATTTGCTTCAGCTGACTGAACAGGTTTTCGATGGCAGAGGTCGCGCATTTTCCGTGTATGTTTTGTCCTTCCGTTCCATCAGACTGGCAGATGCTGCTACCGTAGTCCATCGCCATCACGTTCACGCCTGCCAGATTGACTCCTTTCGCCTTAGCATCGTTCAACACGTACAGGCCATCAGCGGTCAGACCCGTCGGCAAAATCGGCAGGGTATACCAGATGCCTACGCTGCGACCATCTGCTTTCCACTGATCCTGCACGGCCTTGACAGCTTCGTTACGACGGTTAATGGAATCATGATCGGCAACCCAGGTTCCTTCAATGTCAAAATCCAGCACGTTCAGATTCAGGTTATCCACAATGTCGTAATAATGTTTCTGAAGATCGGAAACATTTTTACAGGCTGCTGCCAGTGGCGAATTATTGGCACCACCGATAGAGACCATAACATCCCCACCCGCCTCACGCAGCGCCTTGATCTTGCTGTACTGTGCATAGTCGTTAATGTTATACGCTGTGCCCCACGTTGGCAGACAGGTATCACCATCCTTAGCAACAACAAAGGCCATAGTGAAGTGCGTTACACCCTGATTTTTCGCAAGCCCCGCCAAATCCGGGAGCGAATTCAGGGTATAATCGACGTACGGCGCGTAGACATGTGCTGGCCACGGTGCAGAAGGTGTGCCAACCATAGCCTTGGTGCCTGACCAGTCAATATATACTTTCCATGGATTCGTGTCGGAAGGCGAAACTTTCTGCACTTTTGCCTGGGAAATATAATTCTCACCATTATAGCGAATCAACGTCCCGCTCTCATAAAGCGTTGATGAATTAAATACAGGCGCATTGTTTAATTCATCTGTTGTATAACTTACGACCGCGCCCAGTGGTTTCCATGGACGTCCGTTCGTGCCTGTTGGGTTTTGGTTCGCTGGATTAGATGGATCATCCCCGACAGTATAGAACATGGCCTCATATTCCTGGCCCTCTTTCTGAACTTTATCACCTTTATTATAAGTGGTGGTCGCCATCCACTGCGGTACTTCGGCATAACGTTCCCATGGGTTACCTTCGCCCGGCGTAAAACCATACGCACTTTGCGCCGTTGAGGTTTGCCAGGTCGCACCATTATAGGTCACAATATCATTGGCATTATATGCATTTGCACTATTGTAATCCGGATACGTTACGGTACCACCACCTGAGTCACAAGTGGTTGGGTTACCATATTCAGCAATCTCCGCAGCAGTGGCATCGCGCTCAAAACGCCAGGGGTTATTCGCTGCGTCAGCCGATGCATTGCCCGGGCAGTCAGTCGCACCAACCCACCATGCATTAGTATAGACGCCACTATCGTAAATAACTTCGAAAGGACCATTGCCTTCTTGTCCACTCCAGGCCTCAAGCGCAAATACTGGTGCCGCAATGCATATAGCGCCCATTCCAATTATCGTTTTGGTGAATATATTTAATTTCATAATATCCCTTTCATTATTTGCTCATTGAATGACAGTTTATTGTAAAATAATTAACCATCAGACGAAGAGATATTATTCAATGTTAATTAAAAATAAGAATCAGGGAATACTGGTCAGACCAAAACCATAACTAATAAAAATAGAACTCAGTTAATATATTTTATGGGGATATAATGCCAACCCCAACTACGGGTTGGCAGTTGAAGCTTTAGTCGTCACTTTTTTTATGATTCAGGCCATATTCGCGTAATTTATTTGCAATCGCGGTATGGGATACCCCCAGGCGTTTTGCCAGCTTACGCGTGCTTGGGTAGCTGCGATAAAGCTGCGTCAGCACGGAACGTTCGAAACGGCTGGTAATATCATCCAGCGAGCCTTCCATCGCCTCTTCGCCCACCGATACCGTTCCGGCATCGTAATCCGGCAACAGGATATCCTGTGGACGCAACTCGTACCCTTCCAGCTGCGTCAGCGCACGATAGACGGCGTTTTTCAGCTGACGAATATTTCCCGGCCAGCCGTAGCGCGTCAGCACCGTACCCAGATCGGCTGACAGTTTCGGACGCGGCACCCCCTGCTCGTCGGCGAAGCGTGCCACAAACAGCTCCGTCAGCGGAATGATATCTTGCGGACAATCGCGCAGCGGCGGAATGTTTAGCGTCAACACGTTCAGTCGATAGTAGAGATCTTCCCGGAACATCCCTTTCTGTACCAGCTCAACGAGGTTTTTCTGGGTGGCACAAATCACGCGCACATCCACGTGAACTTCGTGATCCTCCCCTACGCGACGGAAGGTCCCATCGTTCAGGAAGCGCAGCAGTTTGGCCTGCATGCGCGGCGACATTTCGCCAATTTCGTCCAGCAGCACGGAACCGCCGTTCGCCTGCTCGAAGAAGCCTTTTTTGCCTTCCGGAGCGTGGCCAAACAGCTCGCTTTCGACGGCATCCTCAGGAATAGAGGCACAGTTCAGCGCCAGATACGGTTTTGCCGCGCGTGGGCTGGCAAGATGCACGGCGTGGGCCAGCAGATCCTTTCCGGTCCCGGTATCGCCGGTAATCAGCAGCGGCGCAGTCAGGCTGGCGAGCTTACGGGCCTGATCGACCACATGACGCATTTTCGGGCTGACGGCAATGATCTGGCTGAACGCTCCCACATCCTGGCTGGAGAGATTTTGCAGCTGACGGCCCATCCGCACGGTAGAGCGCAGCATGATAACGGCCCCGGTCAGTACGCGAGTGTCGTTCTCTCCTTTCAGGTACACCGGTGTAATCTCCATCAGGAAATTCTGCCCGTTGATCACCACATGCTCGCTATGCGTATTTTGCGGGTTGCTGTCCAGCCAGCGCTGGAAATTAAACCCCGGGATCAGCTGCGCGGCATGGTGATGAGTCAGCTTGTCCTGGCTCTGGGCGAACAGCTGGCAGCTCGCATGGTTTACCCGCTCGACTTTGCTTTTCAAATCCAGTGACAGAAAAGGCTCTGGCATGGCTTCAAGCAAGGCGCTCAATGCGAGGTGCTCACGCTCAGACGGCATCCAGGGAATGGTGCGTACATCCGTAACGCCAGCGATACGGCGGATTTCAGCCATCAGGCTGCTAAAAGTATTAAATTCAATTTCGGCAAAATTGAGGTAAATTCGCCCGACAGGATCAATCTCAATGCCACGTAAATCAATGCTACGTAAAACAAGGAGATCGAGTAACTCGCGGGTCAGACCGAGACGGTCTTCACAGAAGACTTCAAGACGCATGGGAAATTCACCGTTTTAAGCCAATAACCTTAAAATGATATGTCAGAACACGGTGATGCGGAAGATGGCTGTCAAGAAAGATTGACAGCCAGCACGATAAGTAAACAAACCGGTTACTGAACCGGTTTTTTATTGAGCGTCTCTTTGAGCTGCCCAATCAATTCACGACGAAAATCGCCCAGGCGCGGTTTATCTCCGTCGATCCACGGCAGTGGTCGGCAGACTTCCATCGCTTTAATGCCCAGACGTGCGGTTAACAACCCTGCCCCAATTCCCTGCGCGGCACGCGCTGAGAGACGGGCCGCCAGATCCTGCGACATCCAGTCCATGCCGACTTCGCGCACCAGCTCACTGGCACCTGCAAAGGCGATGTTCAGCAACACCAATTTAAAGAGCCGCAGCCGGCTGTAGTAGCCAAGCTCAATACCGTAAAGACTGGCGATACGGTTTATCAGGCGCAGGTTACGCCAGGCGATGAACGCCATATCCACCAGCGCCAGCGGGCTGACCGCGATCATCAGCGTTGATTCCGCCGCAGAGCGGCTAATCTCGCGCCGCGCCTGAGCATCCAGCACTGGCTGCACCATATGCGAATAGAGCGTCACCACCTCCCGGTCATTTTGCGTTTCGTGAATGGCGGCATACCAGCGCTGCAGTGCCGGGTGCGACTGGTCAATCCCCGCCTGCGCCGCCAGCTTTTCGCAGAATGCCCGGCCCTTTCCGGTACCGTGGCTGTGCAGCAGATCGCGTGCCTCATCCCGTTCATGCGCACGCTGCCTCAGGCGCCACAGTCGACGCCACTCGGTGACAACCGACCCTACGCCAGCCCCCACGATCAACGCCCCCGCGGCACAACCGCCCAGCGCCACCCAGTCCTGGGTTTGCCAGGCGTTGAACCCCCATTGCACGCCTTGTCCCACCACGCTTACGCCGAAGAGCGCCAGCCCGGCCGTGACCATCTTACGCCACAGGCTACGTTTCGGACGTAAAGCAGCCTCAACGACCGCTTCCGCCTGGCCCTCCTCAACGGACGGCTCGTCAGTCAGGGCCGGCGCAAAATGTTCTGCCTGCTCGCCGCTGAACGTCTGCGCCGTTTTAAAGGCCTCCTGCTGCGCCTGCTCAAGCGTCCCGGTAAAGTCAATGCGGGGTTTTAACGGTTCCGTCATCGCAATTTATCTCCAATCAAAAACTCCAGCGCCGCATCCAGACGAATGTGCGGTAATGGCTGATCGACGGTCATGACCTGTGGGCGGAAGGCTTCAAACTGGAAGCCCTGACTCTGCCAGAATGCCTGCCCCGGAAGGCGTGCAGGCACTTCGCCCGGATACACGGTCAGCGGTTCGCCGTCGCTGAGGCGATTCCCGCGCAGGGCCGGGATTTTCTCGCCGTTAAGATCAATCAGCCCACTTTGCGTCGCCTGTACGGAAGCCAGCCCAAGACAATCCATGCTGATCCCTTCGAACGCCGCATTTTGCCAGGCGTCCTGCACCAGTTGCTGTAACAGCGACACCATGTTGGCATGCTGATCAACCGTTACGTGATCGGCTTTGGTGGCCGCAAACAGCAGTTTGTCGATCACCGGGGAAAAGAGGCGGCGAAACAGCGTACGCTGTCCGTAGTGAAAACTTTGCATCAGTTGCGTCAGCGCCAGGCGCATATCGTTGAAAGCCTGCGGCCCGCTGTTGAGTGGTTGCAGGCAGTCCACCAGTACAATCTGGCGATCGAAACGTAAAAAGTGGTTTTTATAAAAACCTTTCACCACTTTTTCACAGTAGTAGTTGTAGCGCTCGCGCAGCATCCCGGCGTTGGTGTGCTTGTCTGCCTGCGCCAGCTTTGCCTCTCCCACGCCATCCACGTCGGGCCACGGGAAGAACTGCAGCGCAGGCGCACCCGCCAGGTCGCCCGGCAAAACAAACCGTCCTGGCTGGATGAAGTGCAGCCCTTCCTGTTTACACTGATGCAGATAATCCGTCCAGGCTTCGGCAATCGCCGCCAGGCGGTTCTCATCTGCGGGTGCCAGCGGATCTAATCCTGCGCATAACTGCCGCCATTTTGCCGACCACTCCGCGCGGTGACCCTGTAACAAACCGGTCATTTGTCGCGACCAGCTGAGATAATCCTGCGCCAGCATGGGTAAATCGAGCAGCCATTCGCCCGGGTAATCCACAATCTCCAGATAGAGCGTGGAGGTATCCTTGAAGTGGCGCATCAATGATTCATTGGAACGAAAACGCAGCGCGAGACGGATTTCACTCACCCCTCTGGTGGGTGTCGGCCACGCAGGGGGGTCACCGTAAAGCTGTGCCAGCCCTTCATCATAGGTAAAGCGAGGGATACCGAAATCGCGCTGGGGAACGCGCTTAACGCCCAGCAGACGCTCTTCCCGCACCGCACTGAGCAGCGGCAGGCGTGCCCCGGCGTGCAGGTTCAGCAGCTGGTTAACCATCGCCGTGATAAACGCCGTTTTGCCACTGCGGCTAAGCCCGGTGACCGCCAGACGCAAATGGCGATCGACGCCGCGGTTCACCAGAGAATTGAGTTCGTTTTTAAGTCGCTTCATCGCCGTCCTTCGTCGCTGGAAGCCTGGAATGACTTGCTTCAGAATACAGTAAATGGGGGCAGATCGTTGATTATCAATTCATAATTATTGCTATTGCCGTTTTTTCTCCAGTAAGATGAACGACATTGCCGTCCCGGAGTGAGTAAGGTGTATGTCACCCACCATCTATGATATTGCGCGCGTTGCTGGTGTTTCTAAATCAACCGTGTCCAGAGTGTTGAATAAACAAACCAATATTTCTCCTGAAGCGCGGGAGAAAGTGCTGAAGGCGATTGAAGAGCTAAATTATCAACCAAATAAACTTGCCCGCGCTCTGACCTCATCTGGCTTTGACGCCATTATGGTGATTTCCACCCGCTCAACAAAAACCACTGCCGGTAATCCTTTTTTCTCCGACGTATTGCACGCCATAACCGCCAAGGCGGAACAGGAAGGATTTGATGTTATTTTGCAAACGTCAAAGAGCAGTGAAGATGACCTGCTAAAATGCGAAAGCAAAATAAAGCAGAAAATGATTAAAGGGGTCATTATGCTGAGTTCCCCCGCCAATGAATCCTTTTTCTCTCGGCTCGATATGTACGGTGTGCCAGTAGTCGTAATCGGTAAAGTTGAAGGCGACTTTCAGAATATTTACTCCGTCGATACCGACAATTTTCGTGACAGCGAGATGCTGACCGACACGTTTATTAAAAACGGGCGGAAAAAAATTGCCTGTCTGCATGCGCCACTCGATTATCACGTGTCTATTGATCGTCTTGCGGGTTATAAAGCCAGCCTGGAAAAGGCGAATATTGCTGTTAACCCGGACTGGATCATTGATGGCGGTTATACCCATGAGAGCGCACTTTCAGCGGCCATTACGATGTTGTCTTCTTCCACCCCACCGGATGCGGTTTTCGCCACCGACAGCATGAAATTGCTGAGTCTTTATCGCGCTGCGGATGAGTTAAATTTGATGCTACCTGAGCAGGTTGCCGTGGCGGGTTACAGCGACCCGATGCTCTCCCTGATTCTGACGCCTGCACCAGCTGGATTTGATATTCCCACCCGCAAGCTGGGCGAAGAGAGCTGCGACCTGCTTTTCAGGCGTATCTCCGGTAAACCCGCCCCGCATAAGGTGCTGATTGAAACCCACTTTTCGTTCGCTGATTCTCTTCGCTAAAACCAGGGGCTGATAGCCCCTGGTGAATAGCCGATCAGAAGGCGTAATTCACGCCCACGCCCGCATAGTGGAATCGATCGCTTTCGCCTTCATCGTGGTTTTCCCATTCATAGGCATACTCCAGCGTCATTGAAAGACCGTTATTGAAATCGTAGGCATAAAGCAGGCCCAGACGGTTGAAATCATGCCCTTCACGCTCAGGATCGTCTTGCCAGTCCCAGTTTGACCAGCGGTCGAGCCCCAGGCGGGTATACGGCGTCAGCGTGGTATTGCCTAATGAAATGGGTAAATAGGCGCGGATCTCCTGCGTTGAAAACTCACCGTTATTACGTGAACTGTCCATATTGAAACCGCGCTCTAAATAGTAATTCACTTTTGCCGCGAAGGTTTCATTAATGGTCCAGGTAAAGCCCGTTTCTGTTTCAACGCGACTGTCGGCATAACCCGTTTTTTCCAGGTCGTTGGCAAACTGATACATGGCAAACCAGCCGCCGAAACGCCAGTCATCGCTTAACTTAATATCCCAGTCTGGTTGTATTTTGTAGCGCTGCATATTCGCGCTACCGTCTTTCGCGCCGTGTTCATCTTTGAAATGATAACCGTAATTACGGAAGCCGCCGGTCAGGCCGAGGGTAAAATCATCGGTTCCAATAAAACGATAGCGCAGCTCGAATTCGGGACGATCAAAATAGGTCCCGCGGGTCATACTGCTGTAATCAACGGGGCCTTCCTGATACATGGCAAGGGAAATCGTCCACGCATCCCATGTGGCGTTAAACCACACGGAGGGTTCATATAATCCGTCTTTATCATCCCCCTGACCTTCGACGTTTTCAATTTCATACATGGCACCTATATTAAAATTCCAGTGTGGTGTCGGTTCTGAGGCGTGTGCGTAGCTAACCCCTGCGCATAGAATAAGCGCAGCACTTCTTAGTAGAGTACTCATTAAAATATTCCTTTATAATGGACAAACAAAAAAACCGGAAATTAATATTTCCGGCGAACATTTTTATTATCTGATTGCCGCTTCTGTTTCCGCGTCAAAAAAATGACACTTATTCATATCGAACTGAATGCCGATATTATCCCCTGCAGCATAATCAGTGGCAGCCCCTGCCCGGACGACCAGTTCGTGGCCCCCGACGGTGGCATACAGCATAAATTCAGCACCGGTCAGTTCGGCAACGCTGATTTTGGCGGCAATCGCCTCACCGCTGGCTTGCGAGGTGAAAATATCCTCCGGTCTGATGCCAAAGACCACGGCTTTACGTTGATACCCCTGAGCGTTAAGTACCGAGAGCATATCTTCGGGGATCTCCAGGCGCAGCGTTTCCGTCACGAAGTAGCGTTCATTGATCGCCCCCCGAATAAAGTTCATTGCTGGCGAACCAATGAAACCTGCCACAAACATATTTGCCGGTTCGTTATAGACCTGCTTCGGCGCGCCCACCTGCTGAATGTATCCATCTTTCAGGATCACAATGCGGGTTGCCATCGTCATGGCTTCGGTCTGATCGTGCGTCACATAAATCATGGTGGTATTCAGCTTTTGATGCAGCTTGCTGATTTCGGCACGCATTTGAACACGCAGTTTAGCGTCAAGGTTTGAGAGCGGTTCATCCATCAGGAAGACGCCCGCTTCACGCACAATCGCCCTGCCTAATGCCACGCGCTGGCGTTGGCCACCCGACAACGCACCGGGCTTACGCTTGAGGTAATCGCGCAGCCCAAGAATCTGAGCGGCCCAGTTAACGCGCTCTTCAATGACGGCAGGCGCGATCTTCTGCATCTTCAGCCCAAATGCCATGTTGTCGTACACCGTCATATGGGGATACAGCGCATAGTTCTGAAAGACCATCGCAATATCCCGGGACTTGGCCGGGACATCATTCATACGAACGCCGTCAATCACCAGTTCACCGGCGCTGATCTCCTCCAGCCCGGCAATCATGCGCAGCGTCGTCGATTTACCGCAGCCCGATGGCCCGACGAAAACGATAAATTCTTTATCCTCAATGTCGAGGTTGAAATCTTTGACCACATGGACCTGGTTGTCATAGATTTTCTGGATATGTTTTAGCGATAGTTGCGCCATTCTTAATTCCTTATCAGTACCGTCCGGGAAGCCCAGAAATCTGTCAGGCATTTCCAGGTCAGCTCCCGCGTTGAATGAAGTTGAAGTCCCGCATGGTTGAGGCCTGCCCCTATTCCCACCGACACCATCCCTGCGGCGTTGATCGCCTCAACGCCGGAGGCGGCATCCTCAATCCCGATGGCCTCCTCCGGGAGGACGTTAAGACCCGCGCAGGCGGCAAGGAAGATTTCCGGGTCCGGTTTGGAGCGGGCAATACGGGACGCATCGGCACAGAAATCAAACGCCCTGTGGATCCCCAGCGCCTGCAAAATGCCGGGAGCGTTGAGTGAAACAGACGCCAGCCCAATTTTGACGTTTGCCGCGCGTATGTCGGCCAGCACCTCACGAATGCCCGGGAGCATTGACGCTTGCGTAAGCGAAGCCAGCGACTGGACATAGAGCGCATTTTTTTTACGCGCAAGCGCCAGGCGCTGCTGTTCATCGAACGCATCTTCTTTGCCACCGTGACGCAGGATCCGCTGCAGGGAGTCCATGCGACTAATCCCTTTCAGCGTTTCATTGAAGGCCTCATCAATGGTGATCCCGACCTCCTTCGCGACAGCGCGCCAGGCCAGGAAGTGCAGATGAGCGGTGTCGGTGATCACCCCATCCAGATCGAATACAACGGCATTAAGGTTCATCTCGCCTCTCCGTGGTAGCGGTCCCAGTAACAGACGTTAGAAAATCCTTGCAGGACAAGACCTGCCGTCCCGAAAGCTGGAGGGTTTTACCCCAGAGCGTTAGCGTGACGGGAGCAGAACTGGTCACCGTAAGTGCCTCTTTCGTCACGATGAAGTGCAGCTGCGCATTCTGCCAACGCAGCGGAAACGCCAGCCTTTGCCAGTGCGCAGGTATCCTGGGTGCCAGATGTAGCTCCCCGTCCACGATCTGCAGCCCGGCAAATCCCTGAATAACGCCTGACCAGATCGCACCCGTTGCGGCAGCATGAATACCGTCATCACTGCTGTGCGGATCGTCGCCCAAATCGATAGCAATGCCATCACGCCAGAAGGCGTAAGCCCCTTCTGTATCACCACAGCGCGCGTTCACAATCCCGTGGATGGCTTTGCTCAGAGACGAATCATGAATAGTGCGCGGCTCATAGAATGCCAGGTTGGCCGCGCACTGCTGCGGCGTAAAGCGTTCCGGCAACAGGTAATTAAGCATTACCACGTCGGCCTGTTTGAGGATCTGCATCTCGTTAACTTCAGCGCGCGAGTAATCCAGCAGAATGGTCTGCTTGCCCGCTTTGGCTTTATAGCGGCTCAGATCGATCGCTGGTTTGGACATGAAGGTGTCATCCTGCGGTATGACCCCGTCGGCGTTGGCCTCGGGCAGCCATAGGCGCGCCAGGAACCGTTGCGCATTTTCCGTAAAACGCGCATCCTCACGCTCAAACATTGACATAAACCGGCAGGCACTGGCGACGTTGTGCCACGCCAGATAGTTGGTGTAGGCGTTGTTATTCACGTGCTCCGTGTATTCATCCGGCCCAATCACGTCATGGATCTCCAGACGGTCGCCAACTTCCGTCGCGCGTCCCATCCAGAACAGCGCGGTTTCCATGAGCAGCGTCAGGCCTTCATTGCGCATAAAGGCGTCATCGTGCGTTGCCTGCCAGTAGGCGACAACGGCCCACGCGATATCCGCCACGATATGATGTTCAGCCAGCGCGGAGGCCACTTTCTGACGAACGCCCGTGCGGATGTTGATCGCTGCGAATTCCGGCGTCTCTTCCTGACCGCTCGCGGCACTCTCCCAGGGGAACAAGGCGCCAGGCCAGCCGTTCCGGCGTGCTTTTGCCCGGGCCCCCGACAGGTTAAGCCAGCGGTAGCGCAGCAGACGACGGGCAACATCTGGTCGGGTAAAGAGATGGAAAGGCAGCAGGAAAATTTCGGTGTCCCAGAACACGTGGCCTTTATAGCCCTCCCCGGTCAGGCCCTTGGCCGCAATACTGCTCCGTTCATCATGGGCAGGCGTCATGGCCGTGAGGTGCCAGACCGCGTAATCCAGCGCCAGCTGATCCTGATGTTCGGTCGACGTGACGTCCACCCGGCAGTCATGCCAGATCTTTTTCCATGCGCACGCCGCGCTTTCGAGTAACGCGGCATACCCTCTTGTCGCGCAGGTTTTGAGCTCAGCCAGAGCATTGCGGGCAAACGTGTCCTGTGAAAGCGCTTTATCGCTGCGATGCGTCACCCAGACCAGCTTCTCAAGCGTGACAGTGTCACCCTGAGCGACCTTTACGGCGTGATGAACCGTGATACGCCGGTTTTTCGCGGTAAAGCAGCTGTCGCTGGTGGTTGAGAGACGACAGCATGCCGAGATCACCACATCCGCAGCACGATCCTGCGTTTCATACACGCCCTGCATGTAGTGCTGGTCAAAGACTCTGACCGAGATTTCATCCAGATGCTGACGGCCGCTGTTGGTTTGCGTCGCATCAATCCCCGTGCTCAGCATAACGTCTGATGAGGCATCCAGCGGAGTGACGGAGAGCTGCATTGCCACCAACGGCAGTTGATCCAGTGACACAAAACGGCGGCTTTCCACACGGTAGCGCTTTCCGTCTGCCGAGCGCCACACTACGCGACGACGCAGTTCACCATTGGCAAAATCCAGCTCCCGCTGCCAGTCAATAATCTCCCCTGACAGCAAGGTGAAATTGATGCCGTCCAGTTCGATATCCATGCCGATGATGTCAGGCACGTTGATCAGTTCGTTGGTCTCATTACGACCAGCACGATGATAAAGCCCGGCAAGATACATTCCCCGGGTCTGCTGCGTGTAGTTTTCCTCATGCGCCGCACGTATGCCCATATAGCCGTTGCCGCAGGCCATGATTGACGCGTATTTATTGAGGCTATGAGGGCAAAAACCCGGATCGTTTAATACAGACAGGTTCAGCATAACGTTACGCTTTCCCCTTTTTCTGCCGCCTCGTACAGTGCGGCGACCAGTTGCTGGATCACCAGACCTTGTTCGGCATCGGCAATCATTACCGGCTCTCCCATGACATGACGGACAAACGCATCCATGCTGCGTAAATGCCGCTGATCGTCTGCCTCTTCGCGCAGGGTTAGGGTCTGCAAAACTCCGCCTTCATCGGTGTAAATATGGGCCGGGAACAGCGTTGCCCCCGCTTTTTCACCGCAAAAGGCGACATTCATGATGGACTGCTCGCGGATATTGAGGGCAAAGGAGGTATCCAGACGCAGAATGCCGCCATTGCAAAATTCAATCGTCCCGAACAGGGCATCTTCAACGGTAAACTGTGCAGGATCCCATTCACCAAACTGGCCACTGTTTTTGCGCTTTCCCAGTTTTTGAAAGCTGTGGGCCGTCACGCGTTTTACCGCCGGGAAACCCAGTACATACATCGCGGCATCGAGCATATGGATCCCAATATCAATCAGCGGCCCGCCCCCCTGCAGTGCTTTATTGGTGAAAACGCCCCAGCCGGGAACGCCGCAGCGGCGCAATGCCTGCGCCGTAGTGAAGTAGATTTCGCCCAATGTCCCGTTCATTACCGCCTCACGCAGCAGTTGCGTATCACGTGCAAAGCGGTGGTGAAAATCATAGGCCAGCACTTTTCCCGCCGTTCGGGCCGCCACACGCATCAGGTCGGCTTCATGTGGCGTCATGGCCGGGGGTTTTTCGCACATTACATGGCAACCGGCTTCCAGGGCTGCCATCGCATGTTCAAAATGAAAACGGTTGGGCGAACAGACGCTCACCACATCCGGTTTGACCGCCTGCAGCATTTCATTCACGTCCTGCCATGCCGACGGAATGGCATGGCGTTCAGCAAACGCCTGAGCCTGTTCAGGATGGCTGTCCATGACAGCCACCATCTGAACATCACTGCGCGTGGAGTAATACGAGGCATGCACTTTGTCCGCGACCTGCCCGGCACCAATAATGGCGACACGCAGAGGCGAAGGTGTTAAGGCACTCATCACGCTGGTCATCCTTAGCATTCACGCAGATAAGTGAGAGAATCCTGATAGGCCTTCGCAGGATCGTCAGCGCGAACGCGGCACTCGTAAACAACGTAACCCTGATAACAATCGGCACGCAGCTGGTCGAACAGAGCGGCAAAATCAAGAGAGCCGCTTCCCGGCTGATAGCGATGGTTATCGGCAATATGCACATGGCCCAGCAGGTCGCGGTTCTGGTGCAGCGCTTCCGTCAGCGAGTCTTCTTCAATATTCATATGATAGAAATCGCCGATAATCTGCACATGTTTCAGCCCATTCTCTTCGATGTAGCGACGAGCATCCGCGAGGGTGTTGATCATGTGATCCTGATAGCGGTTCAGCGGCTCCAGGTAAACGGTGGTGCCGGTACGGGCCGCCACCTCATCCAGCTGGCGCAGCGAGGCGCTCACCGCCTTGCGGTCTCCTTCAAGGCTACGCGGCGACGTCATCGGCGGCAGACGGAAGGTAAACATCCCCCAGGCGGCAGGAACCACGATTCCTTTACCGCCCACCTCTGCTAACGCTTCAAGAATGCGTTCGATCTGCGTTAATCCGTTCAGGCGACGCTCTTCGATGAAGTCACCAATCCAGCCATCGTACCCGCCGCAGGCCGTGGTAACCGGCAGCCCTGTAGCCTTAATGGCCGCTTTAACCTCTTCAAGGTTCTCCACCAGCAGCTTGCCGTCTATCTCATACCCATCAAAGCCCATGGCCTTGATGTATTGAAATTTTTCCAGGATATTTGTCGGGAAAAAGGCCTGGTTTTGCGTTGCGATTTTCATTTTCATGCTCTCCTTAGCTCAGAACGTGACGCCCATTTTGATACTCAGTTCAGGATGCTGATCGACATAGGTCATGTAGCTCTCAGCGCTGGTGGTAAACGTTACGACCGGGTCGATTAAATCTTCGCAATTGAGATAGCCGTTCATCAGCAATTCCCAGCAGGTCTCTTCAATACGCTTACGGTTCCAGCGTGGATAATCAGGATTTGGCTCACTGCATGCGCGGGAGAAGACAATTTTCGCGTTATTGAAATGCGCTTCGCGCCCCAGGTTAAAGCCTTCCGCGAACGGTTTCGCAAAGGCCACGTATGAGATGGTGCCGCCGTAAGCGAGTCCGCGCAGCGCAGACTGCAGCGCATCAGCAAAGCCGCTGGTTTCGATAATCACATCCGCGCCCTGTTTGCCGGTCAGTTTTTTGATTTCCAGACCCACATCCGTGCCAATCGGATCCAGACAGTGGTCTGCCCCATGGCGACGGGCAATGTCGCAGCGGTGCGCGATAGGGTCGACACCGATAACGATTGACGCACCGGCTTTCTTTGCCAGCTGGATGGCAATCTGACCAATCGCGCCAAGCCCAACGACGACGACAAAATCCCCTACCCGCACATTGGCATCACGTACGCCGCTCATTGCGAATTGTGCCGGGTCGTAGCAGACCGCATTTTTCCAGGAGGCGCCCTGAGGCATTTTGCGCAGTTTGTAGTTGTTGACGGCATTCACAATGACCGTTTCCTGTAGCGGTCCATAACAGCAAACGCGGTCTCCGACACGGTATTCCGTTACGTCAGCGCCACACTCAATGATGTCCCCGACGATCATGTTCCCGAGCTGGAATTTGCCAAACTCGATCCCGCGAGCCGCCCCCTCTTCACGCGGCGTAAAGAGCTGCCAGTCAGGGTTAAACTCTTCATCGATAAACGGACTCGCCGCCCTGAAATCCACCACTTCGGTGCCATGTTTCGGTGCGCCAAAGCGGGCGCGAATTTTCACTTCATGAACGGCAACGGGACGGTCTTCATATTCGACCAGCGCTGCCACACGCGGCGCTGTCGCAACTAACTTCTTCATTACTCACTCCTTGTTAAAATTGGCCGCCTCAGCCCTTAACGCCACCGGCGGTCAAACCACTTTTAATAAAACGTTCAGACAGCGCATACATGATGACCACCGGCAATGCCGTCACCAGCGATGCCGCCATCATGCGGCCCCAGATGTAATCTGGCGTACTGAAAAGGGTGTTCAGCCCTACCGGCAAGGTGAAGTTGCTGGCGCTGGACAGGAAAATGGAGGCAAACAGATAGTCGTTCCACGCCACCATGAAGCAGTAGACAAAGACCGATACCAGGCCCGAAATCGCTAACGGAACGGTAATGCGAAAGATGATTTGCAGGCGGTTAAGGCCATCCATCATCGCGGCTTCTTCTATTTCGTCCGGGATAGTGTCGAAATAGCTGCGCAGCATAAATACCGCCGTGGGTAATGTCTGAGTCACCATGGTGATTATCAGCGCCAGTTCGGTGTCATAGATACCGAGCGCGGTGATGATTTTGAACAGCGGCACCACCAGCAGAATCCCTGAGAACATGTAGACGGTGTAGAAGCTGGCGTTGATCGTCGTGCGCCCTTTAAAACGCAGTTTGGATAAGGCGTAAGCCCCCAGCGTGCCGAGAAACACGGCAACGATCGACGAGGTCAGTGACACCACCATGCTGTTACGGAAGTAATCCACAAACGGGAAAATCAGCGGGTTAAAGATGTCGATGTAATGCTGTAACGTCCACTCCTGCGGCAGAATAGTCGGATGCAGCGATATCGCCTCTCTGGCGCTTTTAAAGGAGGTCATCAGCATCACGAAAAATGGGAACAGCGTGATGATCAGGAACGCCGCGAGCCCCAGGTAAAAGCCAATACGACCCAGTACGCGTTTATTTGTTGCCATTGAGATTTACCCTTTTTCTGGTCAGCAGAATGACGGCGAAGATGATCACAAACAGCACCACTGAGATAGCCGCAGCTTTACCCAAATCGTTAAAGGCAAACGCCGTTTTGTAGAGATAGACTCCCAAAATATCGACTTTGGTAGTCAGCAGGTACACGTCCGCAAACATGTAAAACATCCAGATGGTTCGCAGCGTGATGACCGTGGCCAGCACCGGCATAATCGCGGGCAGCGTGACGATGCGAAAACGTTGCCAGCCATTCGCGCCATCCATTTCTGCGGCTTCGTATAACGATTTATCAATCGTTTGTAAGATCGCGAGAAACGAGATAAACGCATACGGGAAGTAGCGCCAGATGGCGAATAGCACCACCAGCACAAAGCTGCTGCCGGGGTTGTCGAACCACAGCGGTGCCTGGTCATACAGATGCAGCAGGTCTACCCCCAGATAGTTCACGATGCCGTAGCCGTTGTTGAACATGTATTTCCAGGCAAACACCAGTGAAATAGACGGCGTGACGTAAGATAAAATCACCAGCGAACGCGCCGTTTTGCGCAGCCGAAACTCCCGGTTAAAGAAGATGGCGACAGCCAGCCCTAGCCCCGTGCTACCTATCACCACCAGGGCCGTATACCAGAAGGTCATCCACAGGGAGTGCCAGAACGCTGCATCACTCAAAATACGGATGTAGTTATCCAGCCCAACAAACACCGCGCTAATGCGCGGGTTGAGCGGCAAGCGTAAGAAACTGATTTCAATGTTGGAAATCATTGGCCAGGCCACAAGGCCCCCCAGCAAAATCAGGCTGGGGGCCAACAGCAGCATGGCGAAAGGCATATCTGAACGACCAGAAAACAACGTCTTCATAATTTCCTTCCGCAGAAGCGCTCCTATCGTTGTGAAACCAGGTCAGCCAGGCGTTTCTGGCTGTTGCTTAACGTGGTGTTGAGGTCTTGCTGACCTACCGTCACGTTATGCACCATCGAACTGATGATGCCGGAACCTGTCACGTCGCCCATGCGGGTAAAGTTTTTGTCGCCCACGGCCCCAAATACCTGCACATTCGGGAACTGCGCGATCAATTCATACGGCAGTTGACCAAAGGCTTTGATGACCTCGTTGTTTTTCCAGCTCTCGGTATCCACCACCAGTTTGTTCACCGGTAACGCCGCCCCCGGAGACATCATGACCCAGTCCGACGCGTTTTGAGCCTGCTCCATCCAGGTCACAAATTTCTCAGCGGCTTTGGTTTCTTCTTCAGTCTGACCGGTCGTGATCGTCAGCGACGTCACCATGCCGTAAACCGCAGACGATTTTTCCGTTGGAACCACAAAGCCCAGGTTGGCAGGATCCCCTTCTTTAAACACGGCAGGTAGAATGTAGGTGGAGTAAACCGCCATTGGCGCGGAACCGTTCATGAACGCGTCTTTGATCTCCATGACGTCGTTCGAGCCTGGCATCGTGTTCTTCGCCAGTTCTTTATAAAACGCCAGCGCGTTTAACATTTCAGGCGTATCGATCTGGATGTTGCCCTGCGCGTCGAAGACGTTTGCCCCACCTGAAAGGGCAAACTGGGAGAAGGCCTGCTCGGTCATGACGCTTTCAGCGGTTGGAAGCGCGATACCGTAGTGTTTCTTAGCCGGGTCGTTGAGCATCTGACTGGCTTTCAGCAGTTGTTGCCAGTTATGCGGCTCTTTAATACCCGCCGCGGCGAGAACATCTTTGTGGTACCAGACGCCTGACAGCCAGGCGCTAATTGGCACACCCGTCCACGCGGTGCCGTCTTCCGTGCGAACAACACGGAGAATGCCGTCATAAAATGTCTTTTCACCGACGGCTTTAATGGCTTCGCCAATTGCGTCACGGTCCAGCAACTGCTCTTTATCCATCACTTTTGCATAGTCATGGTTGACCTCAATCACCTCCGGCAGTGCGCCGGTCCGCGCGAGGGTAATGACCTTGGTGTTGTATGCATCCTCTTCCACCGGCACCTGTTTCACCGTAATGGAGGGATTCTCTTTCTCGAATTTCTCAATCAGTTTCGTGATGACGGCCTGACGCTCCTGTTCCACCGACGAATGCATAAACTCGATGGTCACAGAAGATTGTGTGTCGTCCTTGCAGCCTGATAACAGGGCGCACGAAACCAGTGCTGAAATCAGCACAATTCTCGGCATTTTCATTGTTAAGGTCCTTTTTTAGTTTTCTTTAATCCACATAACCTGCCATGGATTTAGGGTCAACGTCGTATCGTTAATATTGTTCCCGGTTATTAAATCTTTTCCTGCCTGACTATTTGAAGGGACGTGCTGAATATCATTACTGAAATTAAAGAGCGCTGTAATTCGCTCGCCGTTATTGGCAATGCGAACTATTTTCAAAACATGCTCCCCGGATGTTTCAAAGCGCGCCTGACTGTCCGGGTGGAACGCTTTTTCCTGACGGCGTAACGAAATTAACGCACTCAATCCAGAATAAACTTTATGACGAAGGCTATTAATATCGTCGAGTTTATGATCAATTTCACCGGCCTGATATTTCTTTCGGTTTATTGCTCTATTATACCCTAACCGCTCCACACCCTCATAATCATTACGGGAGCCAATAATACTCTGAATATAGATTGCAGGCACACCCGGGAAACTCAACAGAACGGCATGAGCCAGAATAAAACGGGCTATGCGCAGAGTATCCTCATCCTTCTTAGCACTTAATGCATCCAGATAGGTTACATTGATTTCATACGGGCTGCGCGTACCGTCAGGGTTATTTTTCCAGTTAACCAGCGCGCCTTCCTGCTGGAGTGTTTCCACCAGCGACAGAATTTCCGATTCCGGTAAAATTCCGCGTAACGGATTAAGTCCAATCCCGTCGTGCGAGGCCAAAAAGTTAAACCAGGTGGTTTGCTTTGACGGCAGCTCCAGCGATGTGGCCCACTGACAAAGTGCCCGTACATCCTGACGATGAACGGCATGCAGAACCAGTGGTGGCAAGGAGAACTGATACACCATCTGGGCTTCATTCTTGCCGTCACCAAAGTAAGAAACGTTGTCTTTATGCGGGACATTAGTCTCAGTGATGATCACCGTACCCGGTGCCACAGCGTCCGTAATGGCGCGGAAGAGCTGAATCAAACGGTGCGTTTGTTCAAGATGGATGCAGCTTGTTCCGGGGATCTTCCACATAAAGCCGACCGCATCAAGGCGGATATAGCGCGCTCCTTCCATCAGGTAATGGAGAAGCACATCCACCATTGCAATCAACACCTCAGGAGAGGCGAAATTGAGGTCAATCTGATCATCGCTGAAGGTCGTCCACAGATGCCGAACGCTTCCGTCATCAAGTGTAAAAGGTGTCAGGAGAGGCAATGCGCGAGGCCGTGTCACAGCAGATAAATCAGTTTGCGGATCCACGGAAATAAAGAAATCTTCATAGCCCGGTTTTTGCGCAAGATAATGAGCGAACCATTGGCTTTTCGCTGACATATGGTTGCAAACAAAATCAAACATTAAACTTGCATACTGCTTTAATTCAGCAACGTCTTGCCATGTTCCCGTTTCAGGCGCAACGTCATGGTAATCGATAACGGAAAAACCATCATCAGAGGACCACGGGTAAAAAGGTAAAAGATGCACATGAGAAAATGAACGAGAAAGCCATCTGTTATAAAAACGGGTAAAAACAGGCAGCGCTTTCTCCCCTTTATTGTAGAACTGATCGGCATAGGTTATCAGGACGATATCTTTTTCATCCCAACCAGCTTTACGCTTTTCGGTAATAACGGCAGCAGCTCTGGAGATTTTCCCTGACAGTGTTTCACGGTGCGACTCAGAAAACGATTCGCCGTAAACAAGATTGATTAAATTTTTAATTTTATCGTTCACTTTATTTTTCCATGGTAGCGGTCCCACGAAACGCAATCTACTCCCATGAAAAATATCTGTCAACGGACCTGAGGGGGTAAAAACGTCTTCTCAAGGCAACTCAGCGCAGTAATGTGAGCTGCCGCAAAGAAAGACAGAAAAGGGAGAAAACGAAGAGAAATGCCAGCAGCCCTCCTCTCATAAGAGAAAGACTGCGGTATACATGGGGATCAGGATAAGTATCGACGGGAAAAACGTTTGGCCAGTTTTTGCAGCAGCGGCTCCAGCGCCACGGCCAGCAACAGTCTTACCGGCTTACGGGCAACAGATTTTATTGCCCAGCCAGCCAAGCCTGCCGGACCATAACGTAACGCCGTCAGCAGGACCAGTTTACCTGCGATTTTCAGGCCGGGTTTTACCTTCTGACCGGCCTGTTGCCAGTTTTTGTTCATCTATGTTCTCTCTTAAAGCTGACGAAAACGACTTCTCAGCGTAAAGGTATCAGACGTGACGTAACGTTCCATTTCGCGCAACCGCTTTTCACCTGCAGCCAGTTCAGCATCCACCTGGTACAGAATGTCACTACTGCTCGGTGCGCCTTCTGCAGCCAGTTCACCTTCCGGCATGGGGTCGAGCACAAACGACAATACGATGTACGCCACCAGAGTGATAAACGCCAGACCGAAGAAAATCGATAACACCGTTACCACGCGCACCAGCTTAACCGGTACATCCAGATAGTGGGCAAGCCCCGCACAGACGCCGCGAACCATGCCCTGCTGTGGGATCCGCCACAGCTTTTTATTCAGATTCAGTCCTGACATTAACGCTCCCTCCAGTTCGGGTGTTCCGCATCCAGGATAGCTTCCAGCGCCTGAATACGTTCACGCATCTTGTTCGCCTGATCGGACAGCTGTACCAGACGTTGTTGCTCGCTCTGGGAAAGGGCGTCCCGTGAAGAACGGTTGCTGTAGTGCAGCCATAACCAAATCGGCAGCACGAACAGCACGAAAATGGTCAGGGGAATAGCGAGAAAAAGCGCGCTCATGTGTACTCCTTGTCGTACGATGCGTGGCGGCACGCTCAGGTGCCGCATGAATTATTATTGATTGTCTTGCTTCATTTTGGCTTTCAGGGCCGCCAGCTGCTCGCTGATTTCATCGTCGGCTTTCAGATCGGCGAACTGCTGATCGAGCGATTTTTGCTTACCGATGCTGTGGCTTTCCGCTTCCGCTTCCATCTGATCGATACGACGTTCGAAGGACTCAAAACGCGCCATTGCTTCATCAAGCTTACCGCTGTCCAGCTGACGGCGTACATCGCGGGAAGAGTTTGCCGCCTGGTGACGCAGCGTAAGTGCCTGCTGACGCGCACGGGTTTCGCTCAGCTTGTTCTCAAGCTCGCCAATCTCTTTCTTCATACGGGTGAGCGTGTCGTCCACCAGCGTAACTTCATGTTCCAGCGCGGTAACCATATCCGCCAGTTTCTGTTTTTCAATCAATGCGGCACGGGCCAGATCTTCTTTATCTTTACGCAGCGCCAGTTCGGCTTTTTCCTGCCATTCATTAAGCTGGGCGGTAGCCTGCTCAATACGGCGGGTTAACTGCTTTTTCTCAGCCAGCGCACGGGCGGAGGTAGAACGCACTTCAACCAGTGTATCTTCCATTTCCTGAATCATCAGACGCACCAGCTTTTGCGGATCTTCCGCTTTCTCAAGCAGCGAGTTGATGTTGGCGTTCACGATGTCGGCAAAACGAGAAAAAATACCCATAATTCAATCCTCACATTTCTGTTATCGGGCGATGCCCTGCTGTACAGATAATACAATTCCCGCGCCAACTTTTTATCTTATTGATTTCACTGAATGTGATTGATTTTCGCTCACTATGGAACTAAGCTCACCTGGTGAATCTCGCTAAGGAGTGGTTAATTTCATCATGGCTGAATATAAAGACAATTTACTCGGTGAGGCTAACAGCTTTCTCGAAGTACTGGAGCAGGTTTCACGCCTCGCCCCTCTCAACAAACCGGTGCTGATTATCGGCGAACGCGGCACGGGCAAGGAGCTGATCGCCAACCGACTCCACTATCTGTCCGGGCGCTGGGATGGTCCTTTTATTTCGCTTAACTGCGCCGCGCTGAATGAGAACCTGCTGGATACCGAGCTGTTCGGCCATGAAGCGGGAGCCTTTACCGGGGCGCAAAAGCGCCATCCTGGCCGTTTCGAGCGTGCTGACGGCGGCACCCTGTTCCTTGACGAGCTGGCCACCGCGCCAATGCTGGTACAGGAAAAATTGTTGCGCGTCATTGAATATGGCGAGCTGGAACGCGTCGGCGGCAGCCAGCCGCTACAGGTTAACGTGCGTCTGGTCTGTGCGACAAATGCCAACCTGCCGGAAATGGTGGCTGAGGATAAATTTCGCGCCGACCTGCTCGACCGCCTCGCTTTTGACGTCGTCCAGCTTCCGCCGCTGCGTGAACGGCGCAGCGATATTATGCTGCTGGCGGAACAGTTTGCCATTCAGATGTGCCGTGAGCTGGGTCTGCCGCTCTTTCCGGGCTTTAGCGATAATGCCCGGGAGACGCTGCTTAACTACCCCTGGCCGGGGAATATTCGCGAGCTGAAGAACGTCGTCGAACGCTCTGTCTACCGTCACGGCAGCAGCGAAACGGAACTGGACAACATTATTCTCGATCCTTTTCAGCCTAACGCGCCATCTGTTACCCCGCCGGCGCGTTCGAACGATGGGCCCTCACTCCCGCTCGATCTGCGCCAGTTTCAGCATAAGCAGGAACAACAGCTACTGGAGCAGAGCCTGAGGATGGCGAAATATAACCAGAAAGGGGCGGCTGAACTGTTGGGGCTGACCTACCACCAGTTAAGGGCATTGCTCAAAAAGCACCAGATGCGCTGACGGACAGAGCCATTCTGACGGGATTTATCCCCGCGAGGATCCCGCGGGGATAAGAGTCATGCTACCGCAATATGCATCTGCGAAAGCATATCGGTATTCACACCGACCAGCGTGACGCTGCTGTCGCCGTAGGTGAGTAAGGCATTATCACCTTCAAACGACAGATGGTTGAGATAGCTATCATTATCGGCAATGTTCTGGTTAGCCATAAAGATCAGGCTGTCGCTGGCGGAGAGGTTATAGACGGTGTCATGACCAAAATCACCGTAGAAGAGAAGCGTGTTTTCGCTGCCGTTAAGGTGGATGGCGTCGTCGGCATACCCGGAAACCACATTGTTATTGTTCCCGTTTACGCTGATCTCACTGTCATTGGCTCCTGAATAGAACCAGCTGTCATTACTGGCGGTCGAGATAGTGAAGCTGTTCTCTGTATCGGCATAATAGCTTTTCGCATACGCGATTGAGCCACTGTCACCTTCTAAGCCATAATCCGTGACCTGCCATGTCGCGTTCTGGTTGATGTTAATACCAAACAGGCTGAACAAGGTGTGGTCTGCGTTAACGTAATGGATATCTTCCGCCCGTGTAATATCGCCGGTGGAATATTTAAAGTACAGCGTCCCTTCTGCATCGTGGCTAAACGTAAAATCGGCAATATGACATTCCGTTACGTAGGTGTTAGTCCCTGCGCCACCATAAATAACGTTGTAGCCGCTGTGATCTTTAAAACTGTCATCTCCCCCACCACCGCAGAGATAATCGTTACCCTTCCCGCCTTGTAATAAATCATTTGTTTCGGTACCAATAATAAATGTCGACCCCACATGCGTTACGGATTTATTGAGATCCGAAACCCAGGTCGTGGAACGGTATGCTTCAGAAAGATTAGAAACAATGATATTGGAATTTTGATGGGTGAAATCATAGATTTCAGAATCCATAATTCGTAATGCACCGTCCGTATAGCCCTGACCGGAGTGCCCGGCCCAGGACGCCATATTCGCGATCGAAAAGATCTTACAATCGTTGGTCAGGCCGGCATAGTAATCATTAAAGGAGACGATGTTGTTGGTGCAGGTTTCAAGCGGCGTGTCGTGGTTAAATAAACTGTCCAGCGTCAAGCTGTGACCCGTTAACACACGAAATACCGGATCGTTCTCATAACCAATATTAAGCACTTTGTCATCGGCCAGGTTTTGAGTCGGAGAAGCGAATGCGACGTAGCTTGCGTCCTCAAAGAAACCACCCCACTGGCCCTGTGCGGACAGGGTTGCCATACTGTTAACAGCCAGTCCGCCAAGACTATGACCGGTAATGACGATGTCATTACCGGTCAGGCCATTTGCCGTGGCAAACGCGGCCACCGAACTCATGAGGTTTTTATACGCGTTGAGAACATAGTTATCCGCATAGCCGTCGACCAGTGCAGATAAAACGTCGCTGACGGTATCCATCGCGGTATTGATGGTATGCTGAAGTGAAGGCGCGCTGGCGTAAGTGCCCGTCCCCCAGAAGCTAATGCCTATATTGACCAGCTTGCCATTGGCGTCATATTTTCCCATAACATTGCATTCGGCGCTGGTTTCAAGAAGACTTTCGCCATAAAAAGCACCATAGGGATTAGTACAGCCGCTGTAGTTAAGCGTGGTCCCGTCTAATACTTTCCAGCCATTTTCTTCTGTATAGGTATAATCAGCATACGTGGCTGCACCAAAATTGATACTTTCAATGGTCAGTGCATCCTTAACAAGCTGCGTGTTTTTCTCGCCCTGATAATCGAATACAGGCATAGTCGTCCCTCTGTTTATTATCAACAATCATTGAGCAAAATACGAATCAAGTAACATAACGTTATCATTGTTTATTTCGCCCGTCTGCGCGAGCAAACTGACCCATGCCTTAATGACAGCATGTTTTTCTGCAGTAAGCTCAACTTTGGTTTTATAGAAAGATTGTTCTGCATTTAATAAATCGATATTCATACGCTGACCAGCCTGAATGCTTTTTTTCGTCGCTTCAATCTGACGCCTGGCGGCGTCCACCGCGGAAGCATAGGCAGCAAGGCGCTCTGACGCATGGAGGCATTTATTTAAGGATTTTTTAATTTCGCTGTAGGTCGCCAGCCGCTGTGCATCGTGAAGATATTTTGCCTGCTCATAGCGGGCCGCCGCCTGACGCAGGGACGCTGAAACGCCGCCCCCGGAAAAGAGATCCATGCTTACGCGCAGGCCTATGCTGTCGGTACGATATTTCTGATGAATCGTATTGTCGTTGCTTGAATCGTTCTCCGAATGCATCGCGTAAAGCTGTACCCGGGGAAGCGCGCCAGCGCGGCTGCGTTCAATTTCATAGCGTTTTTCTTCCACGCTATGTCCGGCAGAAAGGATATCGGGATTATGCGCGGCCGCCTTTTGTTCCCAGTATCGATAGTCTCCTGATGCCAGCGGCAGCTTAAGCGGCTTTTCACCGAGTATCGGCAGCGCTGCCGTCTGCGAGAGATCCACGCCCACGATCGCTGATAACGCAACGTTAGCCGTATCCAGCGTATCACGCGCCTCCACCTCATCCGCAATCGCCAGGCTGAGCGCAGAGGCGGTCTCGGTGACATCCGTTACTGCGCCCTCACCGGCCTCGAACTGTCGCTGAGCCTGCTTTTTCTGCTCTTCCAGCCCCTGACGATGCAGAGCCGCAAGCTGAAGCCGTTGATGCGCCTCGGTAAGATCCAGCCAGGCGGTAATGAAACGGTTTTGCAGATCAATCAGACTGCTTCGGTAGCGTTCATCAGACTGCATTTTTTTGATAATGCCGATGCGATACCCCGCATAGGCATCGTAATCAAACAGCGGCTGAACAACGGTAACCGATCCCGAATAACTGTCATATTGTTGATGCTGCACCATCTCAGAACGCTCCCCCAACAAATTTGTCTGCTGGTACTGCTGCCGCTGCCAGTTACGCGGTGCGCGTTGATAGCTAACGCTGACTTTTGGCAGTAACCCGGCGCGACCGATGGGGATGTACTCTTCTCCTGCAAGCTGATCCTTCACGGCAGCGCGGTACTGCGGATCGTTGTCCAGCGCCATGAACCAGCCCTGGGTCAGTGTCAGCGCACCTGCTGAAAAGGACGCCATCAGCGCGAGCAGATAAACAACAGGTATGAATTTTGCGGTAAGCATCTTTACTCCTCGATGAACGACCGCGATGCACGATCCACAATGGGTTTCAGCAGATAGCTCAACAGCGAGCGCTCTCCGGCTTTAATAAAGACCTCTACTGGCATACCCGGTTTAACCTCCTCGCTCTTCAGCTTTTTCATCCCCTCCGGCGTAACGGCGATCTGAATCTTGTAGTACGGCTGCTGGGTGGTGGGATCGGTCTGGCGATCCGCTGACACCAGCGATACCCGGGCCGGGATTTTCGGCGTGCTTTGCTGGTTGAAGGCGGTAAACATCAGGGTAACGGGCATGCCCTTATGGACTTTATCGATCAGGGCGACGTCAATTTGTGAGTCGATAATCAGGGGGGAGGCCTGCGGGACAATTTCCAGTAGCTGCTCGCCCGCGCTCACCACCGCGCTGTCGCTGGCAAGCGCGAGGTTCATTACCACGCCATCCTGCGGTGCGACAACGCGGGTCAGGGAGAGATCGACACCGGAGAGCGTCAGCTGTTTTTTGCTCTCGCTGACCTGCAGGCGAAGCTGGTCAATTTGCGTTTCAATATCTTTCCGGTTATCAATCAACCGCTGCTGCATGCCGCGTTTGAGCTGGGCGATCTGATTCCCTAACTCTACGATTTTGCTGCGGGTTTCACCCACCTCGCCCGCCAGAGACGCCGATTGCACCTGGATATCGAGATAGCGGTTACGGGGGAAATAGCCCTCTTCCATTAGTGGTTTCAGGTCTTTGAGTTGACGATTTAACAGTGCGAGCCCTTGCGCTTTCGTCTCGCAGGTTCTGGCAAGCGAATCGCGCTGGCGAGCCAGCCCTGCAATGGCCTGAGCGTCGTTTTCCTGAGCATTTTTCAGCGCCTCCTGCCGGGCATGCATAAGCTGGCGTTGCTGAGCCACTATGGGCTTGATCGCATCCCGCAGGGCTTCGTCTTCTGTCTCAGGGGGCAACGTCAGCGTTTGCATGCCCGCCAGCTCAGACTGAAGGCGGCTTTCAGCAATGAGCGACGTCAGATAATGCTGGCGCGCAGCGGAGAGTTGGGCGAGCGTCGATTGCTGGCTGAGCAGCACCAGCAGGTCGCCTTTATGTACCGTCTGCCCCTCTCTGACGGCGATGCTTGTCACCACACCGCCTGTGGGTGCCTGAACGGCCTTACGGTAGCCGTCCACCACCACGGTTCCGGTGGAAACAACACCTTTATCCAGCGGCGCAAATGCCGCCCAGAGCAAGAAAGATCCCAGACCTGCCAGCAACACTACCCAGCCAAGGCGGACAAACGGAACGACGTCAACAAGGGGCGCCTTCTGCGCATCGCTATTATGCATGGGCTTTTCCTTGTTCAGCAGGGACGCTGTGTGTCTTATTTACCGGGCGAGCTGACTGCTGTAAGAGTTGTGCCGTTGGGCCATAAACCTTCGTTTTTCCGCCTTCGAGGACGAGCAGATGGCTGGTCAGCGGCAATATTCCCGGACGATGAGAAATGATGACGACGCTTTTTTTCTGCTGCCGGAGTTGCCGGATAACCTGTTGCAAAGCCTGCTCACCCGATTCATCGAGGTGAGCGTTGGGCTCATCAAGGATCACCAGTGCCGGATTGCCGTACAGCGCCCGGGCCAGGCCAATGCGCTGTTTTTGTCCACCCGACAGGGCCATCCCCTGCTCGCCGGTCAGGGTGTTATACCCGTCAGGCATACGCAAAATCATGTCGTGGATCCCGGCCAGCTTTGCCGTGGCGATCAGTTGCGTTGAATCAATCTCACCAAACTGGGCAATATTCTCAGCGAGGGTTCCCGTGAAAAGCGTAACGTCCTGCGGCAAGTAGCCGATTCCGGGACCCGGCTTCTGCTTCTGCCACTGGTAAATATCTGCCCCATCCAGCCTGACATCCCCCTCTCCGGCAGGCCAGACACCGCACAACACTCTGGCGAGACAGGATTTCCCCGATGCACTGGCTCCCACAATTCCCAGCACCTCACCCGGGTTTACCCGCAGAGTGATGTTTTGCAGTATGGGTTGCCGGGGGTTTCCCGGAGGAAAAACGGTGACATTCTCCACCGTGAGCACTCCCTGCGCAGCCGGCAGGCGTATGCTCTCCTGCGCCGGGGGAAAGTCTCCCGTCAGACGAACCACGCGTTCCCATGCCAGACGAGCTGACCGGTAGCCTTTCGCCACGCTGATAAGTTGTTCCACCGGTGACAGCGCTCTTCCGAGCAAAATTGAGCCCGCGATCATCATACCCGGCGAGATGTCTCCCAGAATCGCCAGCCAGCAGCCCAGCCCCAACATCAGGGACTGAAGCGCCATGCGTACGGTTTTGGTGACGGCAGACATCAATACAGCGCGTTCACTGGCCGCACTCTGGCAATAAAGGAACTGTTGATGTCCGCGCCACCAGCGCGCCTTAACGTTGTCAGTCATCCCCAGGGCATGCAGCGTCTCAGCAGATTGTAAGGAGCTGTTAGCCTGGTGATTTGAGATCAAGGCATACCCCCCCGCTTCATTCAAAAGCTGACGCGTCGTTTTTTCGTTAATAAACGCCAGGGCCAGCAGCAGACATGCGCCTGAAAGCGAGAACACCCCGAGCCAGGTGTTAAAAAGAAAAATAACGCCGAGGTAAACGGGAAACCAAATGGAATCAAAAACCGCAAATAACGCCGGGCCGGTAACAAACTGGCGTATAACGGTGAGGTCGCTGATAGCCTGCCCGGCATTCGGGCTGTGCTTAACAAGATTACTTTCACATGCAGCGGTATAGAGTGCAGGCGAAAGCGCATTATCAAATTGATTACCCAATCGGATGATGACGATGCCACGCGCGTAATCAAGGAGTGCCATGACGGCAAACATAAATAACACCAGCAGCGTCAACATAAAAAGCGTTGTGGTATTCCCGGATGACAGCGCGCGATCGTAAACCTGCAACATATAAATAGATGGTGCCAGCATCAGTATATTTATGACCGATGAGAAAAACGCAATCGTCACGAATATACGCGTGCGAACGCGTGCAAAATCCTTAATTAGACCTAAAGGCTCAATCATCCCTAACCCTCTGATGTTTTGGTCAATTTTCATGCCATGAGAAAGACGCGAGACGTCCATGATGAAAAAGATTTAACAATAAATATAAAAAAGCAGACAACCAGGTGCAGTGCCATTCGGTATGCCCCAACAGAAAACTGTAATTTTCTTAAATGTTATGACGATTCATTTTATTCTGGTTTTCTTTCGCCCTGCAAAATTGCAGAATCGAACGATCAGTATATAAATCAACATTACTCGTAACGCAACCATTTATTAAACAAACATGCGTTTAGTGAATATTTCTTATTTTAATACATCGCCTCAATAATAATTCACACCATCGCATCGTACTTGCACAGGATAAACCGCGCGCACTTTATTATGGGGCTTTTATTACCCACTCAATATCGCATCGCGAGGTAACGGGAAGATGTCTGTCGTGAGTTCCATCAGCCAATCACGCAGGCAGTTGCTAACCGCATACGGTCTGTCGGGGCGAATCCTTCGTTTATAGCGAGTCAGACAGGGCATGAAAATGCTAAGATGGTTTATGAGGTATATTCAAAGTGGAGAGTCGGTATGAACGCCGATCAGGTTGGTATGCTGAATGAGCGACTGCAAACGCTACTGCCCCCAGGATGCCCTCAGGGATAAACGACACTGGATAATTTCGTTTAATATTAGTAAGATAGCCACTTAACATATCATACCTTAAAAATTATGCGTCTGGTTTTATCGTCCTTTTTTGCACTCAGTCTGTTCAGTAGCCAGGCCTTTGCTGCCCCCGAGCCAACTGAGCAGCCTGATATTCGTGACAGTGGCTTCGTCTACTGCGTCAGCGGACAGGTTGATACCTTCAACCCACAAAAAGCGGGCAGCGGCCTGATTGTGGATACTCTCGCCGCTCAGCTTTACGACCGTCTGCTTGATGTTGATCCGTACACCTACCGTCTGGTGCCGGAGCTGGCGGAAAGCTGGGAGGTGCTGGACAACGGCGCAACTTACCGTTTCCGTCTGCGTGATGACGTTGCGTTTCAGCATACGCCGTGGTTTACCCCCACGCGCAAGCTGAATGCAGACGATGTGGTCTTTACGTTCCAGCGTATCTTCAACCGCCATCACCCCTGGCATAACGTCAACGGGGGGAACTTCCCCTATTTCGACAGCCTGCAGTTTGCCGACACCGTTAAAAGCGTGCGCAAACTGGATAACCGGACGGTTGAATTTTCCCTGACGCGCCCGGATGCCTCTTTCCTCTGGCATCTGGCGACCCACTATGCGTCCGTCATGTCCGCTGAGTACGCGGCAAAGCTGAACAAGCAGGATCGTCAGGAGCTGCTTGACCGCCAGCCGGTCGGCACCGGTCCGTTCCAGCTGGCCGAATACCGCGCCGGGCAATATATTCGCCTGCAGCGCCACGAACACTTCTGGCGCGGCACGCCGCTGATGCCGCAGGTAGTGGTCGACCTCGGGTCTGGCGGTACGGGGCGGCTCTCAAAGCTGCTGACCGGCGAATGTGACGTGCTGGCCTGGCCTGCCGCCAGCCAGCTCACTATTTTACGCGACGATCCGCGCCTGCGCCTGACGCTGCGCCCGGGTATGAACATTGCTTATCTCGCTTTTAACACCGATAAGCCGCCGCTGAATAACCCGGCAGTTCGTCATGCACTGGCGCTGGCCATTAACAACCAGCGTTTGATGCAGTCCATTTATTACGGCACCGCGGAAACCGCCGCCTCTATTTTACCGCGCGCCTCGTGGGCGTATGACGGTGAAGCCAAAATCACGGAATACAATCCGGCAAAAGCACGCGAACAGCTTAAAGCGTTGGGCGCTGAAAACCTGACGCTGCAGCTCTGGGTACCGACCAGCTCTCAGGCATGGAACCCTAGCCCACTGAAAACCGCCGAGCTGCTGCAGGCTGATATGGCGCAGGTGGGTATAAAAGTGATCATCGTTCCGGTTGAAGGGCGTTTCCAGGAAGCGCGCCTGATGGATATGAACCATGACCTCACGCTGACGGGCTGGGCGACTGACAGTAACGACCCGGACAGTTTCTTCCGTCCGTTGCTGAGCTGCGCGGCAATAAACTCACAGACCAACTACGCTCACTGGTGCAACCGCGAGTTTGACGCCGTTCTGCAAAAAGCGCTGGCGTCACAACAGCTCTCGTCACGCATTGATGCCTATGATGAAGCGCAAAAGATCCTCGCTAAGGAACTGCCCGTGCTGCCGCTGGCCTCTTCCCTGCGTCTGCAGGCCTATCGTTACGATATTAAAGGCCTGGTACTGAGCCCGTTTGGCAACGCCTCCTTCGCCGGGGTCGACCGTGAAAAAGAACAAGAGGTGAAAAAACCATGATCATTTTTACCTTGCGTCGACTCCTGTTACTGCTGGTGACGCTCTTTTTACTGACCTTCGTGGGCTTCAGCCTGAGCTACTTTACGCCGCACGCCCCGCTTCAGGGATCGTCGCTGTGGGATGCCTGGCTGTTCTGGTTCAACGGCCTGCTGCACTGGGATTTTGGCGTCTCCAGTATCAACGGACAGCTTATCTCTGAGCAGTTGAAAGACGTGTTCCCGGCCACGATGGAGCTCTGTATTCTGGCCTTCGGCTTTGCCCTGATGGTGGGAATTCCGGTGGGCATGCTCGCGGGGATTTATCGCAATAAATGGCAGGATAAATTTATCAGCGCCCTCGCCCTGCTCGGCTTTTCTATCCCGGTTTTCTGGCTGGCGCTGTTGCTGACGCTGTTCTTCTCTCTGACGATGGGCTGGCTGCCGGTTTCAGGCCGCTTTGACCTCCTCTACACGGTTAAATCGGTTACCGGTTTCGCCATTATTGATGCATGGCTCTCTGACTCCGTCTGGCGTCACGAAATGATCGTCAGCGCCCTGCGTCATATGGTGTTGCCGGTGCTAACGCTTGCGGTGGCGCCAACAACCGAAGTGATCCGCCTGATGCGCCTGAGCACCATGGAAGTGTTTGATCAGAACTACGTTAAAGCTGCGGCCACGCGCGGGCTGTCACGCCTGACTATCTTGCGTCGTCACGTACTGCATAACGCGCTCCCGCCGGTTATTCCGCGCCTTGGGCTGCAGTTTTCGACCATGCTGACCCTGGCGATGATCACCGAGATGGTCTTTAGCTGGCCAGGTCTGGGCCGGTGGCTCATTAACGCCATTCGTCAGCAGGATTACGCCGCCATTTCAGCAGGCGTCATGGTGATTGGTTCGCTGGTGATTATTGTTAACGTGATTTCCGATATTTTGGGTGCAATGGCCAACCCGTTGAAGCATAAGGAATGGTATGCCTTACGATAGCGTATACAGTGAAAAGCGCACGCCCGGTGCGCTACGTACCGTGTGGCGTAAATTCTATGGTGACACCACAGCAATGATCGGTCTGTACGGCTGTGCCGGTCTGGTCTTGCTGTGCGTATTTGGATCGTGGTTTGCGCCATACGGTATCGACCAGCAGTTCCTCGGCTATCAACTGTTGCCTCCGTCGTGGTCGCGCTATGGAGAGGTTTCCTTCTTCCTGGGCACCGACGATCTGGGTCGTGATGTGCTGAGCCGCCTGCTGAGCGGTGCCGCCCCAACGGTGGGTGGCGCGTTTGTGGTGACGCTCGCCGCCACAGTTTGCGGTCTGGCGCTGGGCATTTTTGCTGGCTCCACCCACGGTCTGCGCTCGGCGGTGCTGAACCATATTCTGGACACCCTGCTCTCTATCCCGTCGCTGCTGCTGGCGATCATTGTGGTGGCCTTTGCCGGGCCGCACCTGATGCATGCCATGTTTGCCGTGTGGCTGGCTATCCTGCCCCGTATCGTTCGCTCTGTGTACAGCATGGTGCATGACGAACTGGAGAAAGAGTATGTTGTTGCTGCCCGTCTGGACGGTGCCACCACGCTGAATATTCTCTGGTTTGCCGTTCTGCCGAATATCGCAGCCGGGCTGGTCACCGAGATCACCCGCGCCCTGTCGATGGCGATACTGGATATCGCTGCGCTGGGTTTCCTCGATTTGGGTGCCCAACTGCCGTCACCGGAATGGGGTGCGATGCTGGGCGATGCGCTGGAGCTTATCTACGTCGCCCCGTGGACAGTTATGTTACCGGGTGCGGCCATTATGGTCAGCGTGTTGCTGATTAACCTGCTGGGCGACGGTATTCGCCGCGCAATTAATGCGGGGGTGCAATAATGCCGCTTCTTGATATCCGCAACCTCACCATCGAGTTTAAAACCGGTGAGGGCTGGGTTAAGGCCGTCGACCGAATCAGCATTACCCTTGCTGAAGGTGAAATTCGCGGTCTGGTGGGCGAATCCGGCTCTGGGAAAAGCCTCATCGCCAAAGCCATTTGTGGTGTAGCGAAGGACAACTGGCGCGTCACCGCCGACCGCATGCGGTTTGATGATATTGACCTGCTGCGCCTCTCTCCGCGCGAGCGTCGCAAGCTGGTCGGCCATAACGTCTCGATGATTTTCCAGGAGCCACAATCCTGCCTTGACCCGTCCGAGCGCGTAGGTAAGCAGCTGATGCAGAATATCCCCGGCTGGACCTATAAAGGCCGCTGGTGGCAGCGTTTCGGCTGGCGCAAACGCCGCGCCATTGAGCTGCTGCACCGCGTCGGGATCAAAGATCATAAAGACGCAATGCGCAGTTTCCCCTACGAACTCACCGACGGTGAATGCCAGAAAGTGATGATCGCCATCGCGCTGGCCAATCAGCCGCGCCTGTTGATTGCGGATGAACCAACAAACGCCATGGAGCCGACCACGCAGGCGCAGATATTCCGTCTGCTGACGCGGCTGAATCAGAATAACAACACCACCATTTTGCTGATCAGTCACGACCTGCAAATGCTCAGCAAATGGGCGGATAAAATTGATGTGATGTACTGTGGGCAAACGGTGGAAACCGCCCCCAGTGAAGATCTGATTACCACGCCGCACCACCCCTACACCCAGGCGCTGATTCGTGCGATCCCGGATTTTGGCAGCGCCATGCCGCACAAGAGCCGTCTGAACACGCTGCCGGGTGCGATCCCGCTTCTGGAATCATTGCCGATAGGCTGTCGTCTTGGGCCACGTTGCCCGTATGCTCAGCGTAAGTGTATTGAAACGCCGCGTCTGACGGGGGCGAAAAACCATCTTTACGCCTGTCATTTCCCGCTGAACATGGAGAGAGAGTGAAATGGTCGAAACCTTACTGGAAGTACGCAACCTGAGTAAGACCTTTCGCTACCGCACCGGGCTGTTCCATCGCCAGACCGTGGAAGCGGTGAAACCGCTGAGCTTTACGCTGCGCGAAAAGCAGACGCTGGCGATTATTGGCGAGAATGGTTCCGGCAAATCCACGCTGGCTAAGATGCTGGCGGGCATGGTTGAGCCAAGCGGCGGTGAAGTGCTGATTGACGATCATCCGCTGGCATTCGGCGATTACTCCTTCCGCAGCCAGCGCATCCGTATGATCTTCCAGGATCCCTCCACCTCGCTCAATCCGCGCCAGCGTATTTCGCAGATCCTGGATTTCCCGCTGCGGCTGAATACCGATCTGGAGCCTGACGCTCGCCGTAAACGTATCTTTGAAACCCTGCGTATGGTCGGACTGCTGCCCGATCACGAAAGTTACTATCCGCATATGCTGGCTCCGGGACAAAAGCAGCGTCTGGGGCTGGCGCGCGCCCTGATTTTGCGCCCGAAGGTGATTATTGCTGACGAAGCCCTCGCCTCACTGGATATGTCGATGCGTTCGCAGTTAATTAACCTGATGCTGGAACTGCAGGAAAAACAGGGGATCTCTTATATCTACGTGACCCAACATCTTGGCATGATGAAACACATCAGCGACCAGGTGATGGTCATGCATCAGGGAGAAGTTGTCGAGCGCGGCAGCACGGCGGATGTGCTGGCCTCCCCACTCCACGATTTAACAAAACGCCTGATTGCCGGACATTTTGGTGAAGCGCTAACTGCTGATGCATGGAGAAAGGATCGGTAACCGCCCGTCAGGCGTCCCCCCCGACAGCGAATATTTCGACTCAGAACTTCAAAGGATTAAACAGAACGTTTAATCCTTTTATTTTGCGTTGCACATCGCCATCCGCTTTATAAGCGGCCCTCCATTTTTCCTCCATACTCCAGGCAATAAGAATCAATCCTTCTCCTTCAGAATATGCAGATATTTCGGAGGAAAGAATGAACAAAACCACATATTATTTAAAACACCTTGAGTATCTACTCAGGAAGTGTCGGTCTTATTTAATATCAGACATTAACTTTCATCTGTCCCGTCTCAAAGCAACCCACGGCGACACATTTGATATAAAATCACCTGCTACCCTGAACGAAAAAATTTGTCATCGTCTGGTCTATGACCATAATGCGCACTATACGATGCTGGCGGATAAACTCGCTGTGCGGGAATATGTCCTGTCGAGAACGCAACGTCTAAAAATCGTTCCATTGATTGGCGTATACCGTCGCGTTGAGCACATCGACATGACGAAACTGCCGCATAAATTTGTCTTAAAGTGCAACCATGACAGTGGAAGCGCGATCATATGCACAAACAAAGCTGAATTTGACCTTAAAAAATCGCAAAACAAGCTTCGGCTGGCATTAAAGAGAAATCTATATTACACCACACGGGAATGGCAATATAAAAACATCCCTCCTGTTATTCTGTGCGAGAAGTATATCGATCTCTTTAATGACACGGACAAAAACACAACATCCGAAATGTTGAGGATTCATTGTTTCCACGGTGTCGCGCAGTTTGTGGAAGCTGATTTCACCGATGAAAGCGGCAATGGTTTTATCAACGTTTACGATCGCCACTGGCAGTTGCAGCCTTTCCAGATGGAATATCCCAACACTCCGCAGGACATACCCAAGCCTGCCTCTTATCAGGAAGCGCTGCTGGCGGCGCAAGAGCTGGCCCTGGGGATTGACTATTGCCGTGTCGATCTCATGCTCACCCGGGACGAGATCTACTTCAGTGAGATAACATTAAGCCCGAAACGGGGCAAACTGGCTATCACGCCGCCGGAATGGGATGCCAGGTTAGGTGAAATGTGGCAAATGACGCCCGTCGCAAACAGGCTCATTTGAGCCTGTACGCAGTTACGACGCGTTCGGCCAGGTTAATTTGAAGAGGGAGTGGTTTTGCTTCGTCAATACATAGGTGACATCGCCACCGTGCGCAGACATGATGGCTTTGACCACCGACAGCCCTAAACCACACCCTTCAGGATTCAATTGTCTGGCCCCTTTATCCCGCTGAAAGGGCTGGAAGAGAAAATCATGAAATTCGCGCGGAATGCCCGGCCCTTCGTCCTGAATCAGAATGTAATTTTCTCTGCCAAACACGCCATTTTTTACGATGAGTTTACGTGATGTCGAATAATGCAGCGCATTGTCGAACAGCACGGTTAAGCACTGATTAATACGTAGCGGATCGCAGAGACACCGCTGGGCTTTAAGTTCGGTACGAAGAGTAAATTGCTTACGCTCAAACTCGGGTCTGAAGGTTTCCAGCGCCGTTTCGAGGGTTTCCTTCAGATCGATTTCACTCTTGTATAACGTATAACCGGCACCGCCGTCTGAGCTGACAACCCGGAGATCTTCTATCAGCCGCGCCAACCCTTCGGTTTGTTTAAGCAGGTTATTAAACAGAACGGGTTCCGGCGTAAAAACACCGTCGACGAGCCCCTGAAGCCGCCCGCGTAAAATTGTGACGGGTGTTCTCAGTTCATGCGCAATCGCCGCATTCCAGGATTTACGTTGACTGTCCAGCGTCTGTAATTTTTCAGCCATTTCGTTGAAGTCGTTGACGAGATGATTTATCTCGCCAAGCCGGGAACTGGCGCACCAGGCCCTGGCATCCAGCTCGCCCTGCGAGATGCGTTTCAGGCTTGTGGCTACCGCGTTTAATGGCGTGAGGATACGCGATGACAGCTTTACGGTTAAAAAGAGGGAAATCATCACACTGATTGCAGAGACCGTCACGATCCACACCCAGTCCCACATCGTCATATTTTCATCGTTACCGGCCGCTACGCCGCCCGGAAGGTAATCGAGTACGAAGCTGTAAAACAGCCAGGACCCCAGGATAGCGATGGCGATAATCATCAATGCCAGCGTTAACATGTAGGTCAGAATCTGGCGGCTCAGAACAGACTCTCTGCTCATTTCTTTTCTCCCAGCCGGTAGCCCATTCCTCTAATGCTTTCTGGCACACCATGAAGACCTGCAAGCTCCAGTTTTTTACGCAGTTTGCTCATGTGGCTGTCGACCGTTCTGTCTAAGGTATCGCCTTCCGGCAGGCAGGCGTTAAGTAATTCCTCACGGGAGCAGACCTTTCTTGGGTTCCTGACCAGGTAAGTCAGCAGTTTAAATTCTGTGGTGGTCAATACCGGGCAAACCACCTCTTCCCCCACCGTAACTTCTATATAGAAATCATCCGGGTAGACCGTGATGAAGGGCGTCCTGAGCGGCATTGCAGCCACCTGTTGAACGTGAGCCTTCGTCCTGCGCAGTACGGCTTCGACTCGCGCGACAACTTCAGAGGGATTGAAAGGTTTGATCACGTAGTCATCAGCGCCCAGGCGCAATCCCATCAGTTTATCAACATCCTGATCGAGGGCGGTGACCATAATAACAGGCACCGTACTCTCCCGGCGCAGCGTGGTAAGAACGCTCCAACCATCAAATACCGGCAACTGGATATCCAGCAAAATGAGATCCGGTTTATGCAGACGCGTCAGGTTTATCGCCTGCTCACCGTCAGTTGCCCTTAACGTTTTCATCCCAGCCCGCTGCAGGTAGCTCATCAGTATATCGGCGATTTCATCTTCATCTTCGGCGACAAGGATTAAATTATTTTTGTACATTTTATCTCCACAGGAACTGAAAGCGTCTCTATTATGTTGAGAAAATACGCTATACGTCATTTTATAAAAGTCTAAGACCCACGCACGACAAAAAAGTGCCGTTGCGCGACGATTTTTTATAAACATTTCTGCCACAACCGAACCCCCTTAGGTTATTGTCTCCACACTTCCTCCACATTTCGGAAATAAATACTCCATATACAGACGTAATCTTTTTTATTCAGAAAAAAAACGACCAAAGAGAATAAACCGTTGAACTTCTCGCACGCACCCCGGTCTATCAATTGCTTTCATTAATACCCGAAGACACTCACCATGAATATTAATAGATATGTCTCACCTGCTAACATTGGCACGTCATGTTTGTTTCTTATTGTATCGTGGGGATTATTGCATCTTTGGATGATCCTGATACATGAAGTCGATGAAAAAGTAGCGGCAACCATTATCTCCTCACCTGTTATTTATGGTTGTATCGCAGCGACATCGTTTTTTCTTGCGATTCAACATAAAGGAGGCGGATTGACGGAACTCCTTGTCATGGCCCTGTGCCTGGCATTGATTTTTATCTACCTGATCATCATTTTCAGTATTTTGTTAAACATCGCACCTGATATTGCCGATCTGGTGTTTTACTGCGAATGTTTTCTCATTATATTTTTTGTTGGCTCACCCATTTATCTCATGTTAAGGATGATTTAAGTTTACTGTCTCCATATAACCTCCACAAATCGCACATCAGTACTAAACATGCGCTGTATAAAGTAACGGTTAATGGATAACTTCCTGACGGAATTCCCCTGCTCTCTGGCATTAATAACTCGAAAAATATGATCCTTAAAAATACTCATCGTCCTCCGGTCGTTTCCGGGGTTGTTGGCTCGCTCAAGGCACTTGCCGTGCGGCACAGCAAGAAGCTGTTTATTACCTTCTTTCTGGTTATTGCCGAAAATGTGACCTTTTTACTCTATCCCGTACTTGCGGGGATCGCGATAAATGCCATTCTCGCCGGGGATACCGTGAGCGCTGCACTGTATGGGCTAATGGTCCTGTTTATCTGGTGCATTGGTGCCGCCAGGCGCAGCGTGGACACGCGCACCTTCGCACGGATTTACGCCGGGCTTGCGGTCTCTGTGGTGCTGGCTCAGCGAAAATACCAGCTTAATCATTCGACAATCGCGGCGAGAGTTACCTTATCGCGTGAATTCGTGGATTTCTTTGAAATGCATCTGCCCATGCTCATTACCTCAATGAGTTCGCTTTTTGGTGCAGCCATTATGCTGCTGATCATTGAATTCTGGGCTGGCATCGTCTGCGCCATCATCGTCTTGATCCTGATGGGATTTGTTTCCGGTTTCACCCATAAGAATGAATTGCTGTTCAGACGCCTCAATAACCGCCTCGAGAAAGAGGTGGATTATGTACATAAAGCGGGTTCTGCGACCCTCAAACGTCATTATTCTACGCTTGCACACTTGCGTATTGCGCTCTCTGACCGCGAAGCGTGGGGATATTTACTGATTGGTTCGCTGATCGCCCTGCTTTTTACGCTGACCATTATCCTGATGACCCACTCGACGGGTATTACGGCGGGTCATATCTACTCCGTGATGACCTATATGTGGATGTTTGCGACAAGCCTGGATGACGCCCCGCAACTCCTTGAGAAATTTTCACAGCTCAGGGACATCGGTAAACGGGTATCGACCGATGACGAGGCACTGCACCCGTAATGCGTTTCACTGTTAGTTGACTGGAAGTAATCCTCATGCCGCATTTTTTTATTGATCGTCCTGTTTTCGCCTGGGTCGTCGCGCTTTTTATTGTTTTGACGGGCGTGTTGTCTATCCCCCGGCTGCCGGTTGCGCAATATCCGGCCGTTGCACCGCCGGGTATTATCATTACTGTCTCGTATCCCGGCGCCAGCCCTGATGTAATGAATACATCGGTCGTCTCTCTTATCGAACGTGAAATATCCGGCGTGGATAATTTGCTCTATTTTGAATCCTCGAGTGACACCACCGGTTCAGCCTCAATTACGGTGACGTTTAAGCCAGGCACAGATATTAAACTGGCTCAGATGGATCTCCAGAATCAGATAAAAATTGTCGAGCCGCGTCTACCTCAGTCGGTCCGGCAAAACGGCATTAACGTCGAGGCGGCGAACGCCGGTTTTCTGATGATGGTGGGGTTAAAATCCACCTCCGGGAAATTTCAGGAAGCGGATTTGAGCGATTATTTTGCCAGAAATATTAGCGATGAGCTTCGCCGCGTGCCGGGGGTTGGCAAAGTCCAGCTTTTTGGTGGTGAGAAAGCGCTACGTATCTGGCTCGATCCGATGAAGCTTCACAGCTATGGGCTGTCGGTGAGCGATGTACTTACGGCAGTCAGCCAGCAGAACACCATTGTTTCCCCCGGCAGAACGGGCGATGAACCGGCAACAGAAGGCCAGGGAGTGACTTATCCGATTACGGTCAAAGGACAACTTTCTTCGGTCGAGGCATTTAGCCATATTACCCTTAAATCCGATACCACAGGGGCCCGCCTGCAGTTGTCGGACGTTGCCCGCATTGAATCCGGCCTGCAAAGCTATGCGTACGGTATTCGCGAAAACGGCGTCCCGGCGACGGCAGCCGCAATCCAGCTGTCACCGGGAGCGAATGCCATCAGTACCGCCTCAGGCGTGCGGGCGCGCATTGATGAGCTCTCTCACGTGCTTCCGGAGGGAATGACCTTCACCGTCCCTTTTGATACGGCACCCTTCGTAAAGCTTTCAATTATGAAGGTGGTACAGACGTTTGTTGAAGCGATGGTGCTGGTGTTTCTGGTCATGCTGCTTTTTCTGCACAAGATACGCTGCACGCTTATTCCGGCGATTGTCGCCCCCGTGGCGCTCCTGGGCACCTTTACGATCATGCTGCTCAGCGGTTATTCCATCAACATCCTGACCATGTTCGGCATGGTGCTGGCAATCGGTATCATCGTTGATGATGCCATCGTCGTGGTTGAAAACGTCGAAAGACTGATGGAAGAAAAAGCGCTTTCACCGCGCGAAGCCACGCGGCAGGCCATGCAGGAAATTACCCCAGCCATCGCGGGTATCACGCTTGTGCTCACGGCGGTGTTTATCCCGATGGGCTTTGCTGAGGGATCGGTGGGGATCATCTATCGACAATTCTGTATTTCAATGGCCATTTCCATTTTGTTATCGGCCTTTCTGGCGCTGACGCTGACACCCGCGCTTTGTGCCACGTTACTCAAGCCCCATGAGGCGAACAAGAGAGGGGCCGGGAAATTTGCGACCTGGTTTAACGCGCATTTTCACGCCCTCACGGCGGTATATGCCTCCAGCCTGGGCGCCGTATTAAAACGAACGGGCCGCATGCTGCTGCTGTATGTTGCCCTTTGCGCTGCCCTGTTTGCTGGCCTGTCGTCTTTGCCCTCCTCGTTTCTGCCGGATGAAGATCAGGGCTACTTTATGTCATCCCTGCAACTGCCGTCTGATGCGACCATGCAGCGTACCCTTAAAGTGGTTGAAAAATTTGAAGAGGAAATTGCATCGCGACCGGCGATTGAGAGCAACATTATGATCCTGGGCTTTGGCTTTTCAGGTTCTGGCCCCAACTCGGCCATGGCCTTTACCACGCTTAAGGACTGGAAAAACCGTCAGGGGATCACCGCCCAGGATGAAGCAAACGCTATCCAGTCGCGCATGGAGAGCGTTTCTGATGCCGTGACGATGAGCCTGCTCCCTCCGGCGATTTCGGATATGGGGACCTCATCCGGATTTACTTACTATCTGCAGGACCGGGCAGGACTGGGATATCAGGCTCTAAAAAAGGCTGCGGATGACCTTGTTCAGCAGGCAAATCAACGGCCTGAACTGAATGATGTCTACATAGATGGCCTGCCGGATGGCACCAGCCTGGCGATTCAGATCGACCGGGAAAAAGCCGAGTCCATGGGCGTCTCGTTTGACGAAATTAATCAAACCTTGTCTGTGACCACGGGCTCCAGTTACGTTAATGACTATACCAATAACGGCCGCGTTCAACAGGTGATTGTTCAGGCCGATGCGCCCTACCGCATGCAGCCCGAACAATTGTTAGCCTTATCGGTAAAAAATCGGACGGGACAGATGGTGCCGGTCTCTACGTTTGCCACCCTTTCATGGAACGTTGCGCCCCAGCAATTGAACCGCTATCAGGGTTATCCTGCGATACGCATTACAGGAAGTGCCGCCTCGGGTGAATCCAGCGGTACGGCAATGAAAGCCATGGAAGCGCTGGCAAGAGAGATGCCTGCGGGTATCGCAGGGGAATGGGCCGGGAGTTCATTGCAGGAGAAAGCGTCTGAGTCACAGCTTCCCGGCCTTATTGTGCTGTCGATCCTCGTTGTGTTTATGGTTCTTGCCGCGCTCTATGAGAGCTGGTCTATACCCTTCGCGGTTATGCTGGTCGTGCCATTGGGTCTTATTGGCGCGGTAGCGGCCGTACACATTGCCGGCATGACAAATGATGTTTTCTTCAAGGTGGGGATGATCACCCTGATCGGGCTGTCTGCAAAAAACGCCATTCTGATTGTCGAGTTTGCCAGGCAGCTGCAGCGGGAAGGGGAAACAATCGTGGCAGCAACGCTACAGGCTGCCCGGCAACGCTTGCGCCCTGTTCTGATGACCTCACTGGCCTTTACGCTAGGGGTTGTCCCGTTAATGTTGGCCCGTGGCGCAAGTGACAGCACGCAGCATGCCATTGGTACCGGGGTTTTCGGCGGTATGATTAGCGGTACATTTCTCGCCATTTTCTTCGTCCCGGTTTTCTTTATTGTCGTCGCGCGTTTCATCGAGCACGCCAGGAAAAGGTGAAACGCTTTACGGGATCACGCTTCGACGCTGGTTGGATGAGGTGAACCTGACGCCGGATGATATACTGGACGAATGCCGAAATTTTCACAGCCGCGTTTCCCATATCAGCCCCTTACGCGCGTTCATTCCCGGGAGATTCGCGAGAAATAGCGTGACACAAGGGGCAGTGAGTGGGCTATAATTTCGAGCTGATTTCGAATAATTTTGAAATACTGCCTGTAACGCTATGAATTACAAGGCAAAATAAGCAATGAATATAAGGATTAAAGCTATGGGTTTTCTTTCCGGTAAGCGCATTCTGGTAACCGGCGTTGCCAGCAAACTGTCCATCGCATACGGCATCGCACAGGCAATGCATCGCGAAGGCGCTGAGCTGGCGTTCACCTACCAGAACGACAAGCTGAAAGGCCGTGTTGAAGAATTTGCCGCGCAGCTGGGTTCCAGCATTGTTCTGGAATGTGACGTTGCACAAGATGAAAGCATCGATGGCATGTTTGCTGAACTGGCAAAATCGTGGGACAAATTCGACGGTTTCGTTCACTCCATCGGCTTCGCACCTGGCGACCAGCTTGACGGTGACTACGTGAACGCGGTAACCCGCGATGGCTTTAAAATCGCTCACGACATCAGCTCTTACAGCTTTGTTGCGATGGCGAAATCTTGCCGTGCCATGCTGAACCCGGGCTCCGCCCTGCTGACCCTGTCCTACCTGGGCGCAGAGCGCGCAATCCCTAACTACAACGTGATGGGTCTGGCTAAAGCGTCTCTGGAAGCAAACGTCCGCTACATGGCGAACGCAATGGGCCCTGAAGGCGTGCGCGTTAACGCCATCTCTGCAGGTCCAATCCGCACCCTGGCGGCTTCCGGTATCAAAGATTTCCGTAAAATGCTGGCACACTGCGAAGCGGTTACCCCGATTCGTCGTACCGTTACCATTGAAGATGTGGGTAACTCTGCAGCATTCCTGTGCTCTGACCTTTCCGCGGGTATCTCCGGCGAAGTGGTTCACGTTGACGGCGGCTTCAACATCGCTGCAATGAACGAGCTGGAAATTAAATAAGTTTGTGACTCTCTTCCCGCCCGGGAAGAGAGTTTTTCCCGCCCCGCCCTCTCTCGTTATTCCGTTCTGCTATTTGTTATCACCTAACAATATTTTTCCCCTCATCCGCCTTACGCCAGGATATTGATCGCCATTTTGAGATCAAGGAACGCCCATGGAACAACGCCGTTTTTCCGGCAAAGGCCACTGGTACCACGAAACCCAGTCAAACCACGCGCAGACGGATGTCCTGCCTCTGGTGCCCGAAGCCGCTAACGTCGACGATCGTTTTTTGCTCGATTTAGCCTTACCGGATGAGATTGTTACTGCCTGTGCTGGCTGGCTTACTCCTGCCCGGGCGTTATGTCACCGGCTGTTTCCACTCGATATCGCCGTCAACCGTCTGCATACGCTGAGTGCCTACGACAGGCTGAGCACCGCGCTGACGGTGGCGCAGGCCTGCGGGGTTCAGAGGCTCTGTAACCACTACGCCGCCCTTCTCGCCCCCCTTCCCGGCCCGGACTCCTCTCGCGAAAGTAACCGCCGTCTGGCTCAGATCACGCAGTATGCCCGCCAGCTTGCCAGTTCACCGGATGTCATTGATGATAAAGCGCAGAACCAGCTTGATGAGGTGGGCCTGACAACGTATGACATTGTGCTCATCAGCCAGATTATTGGCTTCATCGGTTTTCAGGCCCGCGTGGTAGCAGTATTTCAGGCGCTGCTGGGCCATCCCGTACGCTGGTTGCCGGGACACCATATTCAACCGCACACGCTGCCCGCCAGGCCCGGCGCCTGGATCGCTCTACTGCCTGTCGTGGAACTGCGCTATGCCAGTGCGCATCAACTCGAGTCGCTTTCACGCTGGCAAGCCGAGCCCGCCCTTCAGGCGCTGGCGCCTGTGCTCTGCCACGAACCCACGCTGCTCGATCTGACGGGAGAAATCCTGAACCATTGCCGCAATGAAGACCGGGCCGCGTCGCCAGCGCTCTTAGCGGCCGTGGAGTTGTTGACACGTTCACCGGACCGTTTCAGTGCAGCACAGTTTAACCCGCTCACGGAGGAAGGACTTCCCGCTGGCCGGGCGATTGCACTGCTTACGCGAAGCGCGTTAGACGGCTGGCTGGAGCGCCTGAAAGTGGCGCTTGGCAAAGCGGAATAACCATACTATTTACCCAAAGAGCGCTTGCTGTGGCAGTGAGAATCGCGTAAAACTGTCAGCCGCTCAATGGCTACGAAAATAGAACATTATGTTTCAGGACAACCCGCTGCTAGCGCAGCTTAAACAGCAACTGCATTCCCAGACGCCGCGTGCAGAAGGGGTCGTAAAAGCCACGGAAAAAGGCTTTGGTTTCCTTGAAGTCGACGCGCAGAAAAGCTACTTCATTCCGCCACCGCAGATGAAGAAAGTGATGCACGGCGACCGCGTCATGGCGGTTATTCATACCGAAAAAGAGCGTGAATCTGCCGAGCCGGAAGAACTGATCGAGCCGTTCCTGACCCGTTTTGTGGGCAAGGTGCAGAGAAAAGACGATCGTCTCTCCATCGTGCCGGATCATCCTCTGCTGAAAGACGCCATCCCCTGCCGTGCCGCTCGCGGCGTTGAGCATGATTTTAAAGAAGGTGACTGGGCCGTTGCCGAAATGCGCCGTCATCCACTGAAAGGCGATCGCGGCTTCTATGCGGAACTGACCCAGTTCATCACGTTCGGTGATGACCATTTTGTACCGTGGTGGGTTACGCTTGCGCGCCATAATCTTGAGAAAGAAGCCCCGAACGGCGTCGCCACCGAGATGCAGGACGAAGGTCTGGAGCGTCGCGATCTGACCGCCCTGGAATTTGTCACTATCGACAGCGCCAGTACGCAAGATATGGATGACGCCCTGTATGCTGAAGAACTTGTTGACGGCAAACTGCTGTTAACCGTTGCCATTGCCGATCCTACCGCCTGGATTGCTGAAGGCAGCAAGCTGGACGATATCGCGAAAATCCGTGCGTTCACCAACTATCTGCCGGGCTTTAACATCCCGATGCTGCCTCGTGAACTCTCCGACGATCTCTGTTCGCTGCGGCCGAACGAAGTGCGTCCGGTGCTCGCCTGCCGCATGACCATTGCTGCAGACGGCACAATTGAAGACGATATCGAATTCTTCGCCGCCACCATTGAATCTAAAGCCAAGCTGGCTTACGACGACGTCTCTGACTGGCTGGAGAACACGGGCAGCTGGGAACCGGCCTCTGAGGCCGTTGCCGCACAGATTCGTCTGCTGCACCGCATCTGTCTGAGCCGCAGCGAGTGGCGTCAAACCCATGCGCTGGTGTTCAAGGATCGTCCGGACTATCGCTTCGTTCTGGGCGAAAAAGGTGAAGTGCTGGATATCGTGGCCGAACCACGACGCATTGCGAACCGCATCGTCGAAGAAGCGATGATTTCCGCCAATATTTGTGCCGCACGTGTGCTGCGCGACAAGCTCGGCTTCGGCATCTATAACGTTCATACCGGGTTTGATCCGGCGAACACCGAAGCGCTGGCCGCCTTACTGAAGAACCATGATGTGCATGTTGACCCGGAAGAGGTGCTGACCTTGCAGGGCTTCTGCAAGCTGCGCCGCGAGCTGGACGCACAGCCTTCTGGTTTCCTCGACAGCCGTATTCGTCGCTTCCAGTCCTTTGCCGAGATCAGCACTGAGCCTGGCCCACACTTCGGCCTCGGTCTTGAAGCCTACGCCACCTGGACATCTCCAATTCGTAAGTATGGCGATATGGTTAACCATCGCCTGCTGAAAGCGATCATTAAGGGCGAATCAATTGCGCGTCCTCAGGATGACACGACCCTGCAGATGGCAGATCGTCGGCGCCTGAACCGCATGGCGGAACGTGACGTAGGTGACTGGCTGTACGCCCGCTTCCTGCAGGACAAAGCCGGCACAGACACTCGCTTCGCTGCAGAAATCATTGATATCAGCCGTGGGGGGATGCGCGTACGTCTGGTGGATAATGGAGCGGTGGCCTTTATCCCTGCGCCGTTCCTGCATGCCGTTCGCGATGAACTGGTCTGTAGCCAGGAAAACGGGACTGTGCAAATCAAAGGTGAAACGGTTTACAAGGTCACCGACGTGATTGACGTAACTATCGCCGAAGTCCGCATGGAAACCCGCAGCATCATCGCGCGCCCTGCCGCCTGATAAGCTGTTCAATTGTCGGCCCTTTCCTTGCCGGACGGGCCGACAATTTTTTCTTTTACGCCACGCTGCAAATTCTTCATTTTTTCTTACTATTTTCAGACTTCCCTCGCCCAAATTCGCCAGAATTATCTACAGTAAAAGAGTGCCGTTATATTCGGTTACGTGAATTTTTATTTGCTAAGTATCCTTTTTTACCTGACTCGTTTTATTATAAGAAACCCGGGAAAAAACAATAAGTTCACATCGGTCTGGCCGTGGTCTCACCTCGAAAAAGCCGATTACAACGGAATAAATTGTGCGCTAACAGGCAGCTGCAGGAGAAAACATGATGGACGATCTGGAGCAGAATTTGCTGTTTCGTTACATGGGAACTCACAGCCCCTGGTGGCGACTGACAGCAGACAGCAATGCTCTGCACCTTTCCACCAGCGAAAATGCCGATGTCACTCAGGTGGTGGCGCTGGATGATGAACAGGCCGAACTTATTCGCCAGTTAACCGTCATTACGTCCAGTATCTCTATGACGCTCTCGTTGTACGGCGAAGATGTTCCTGTTCACCTTGTCGGACGCAAAATAACCCGTAATGAGTGGGCCGGAACAGCTTCTGCGTGGAACGATACGCCTTCCGTAGCCCGGGACCTTGCTCAGGGGCTGTCCTTTGCGGAACAAGTGGTTTCGGAAGCCAACTCCGTTATCGTAATCCTCGATCAGAACGGCAATATTCAGCGATTTAACCGCCTGAGCGAGGAGTACACCGGCCTGAAAGAACAAGAAGTTATCGGCCAGAACGTGTTTAAGCTGTTTATGAGCCGCAGTGAAGCGGCAGCCTCTAAGCGCAACATCACCGGCTTCTTTCGCAACGGCAGCTCTTACGAAGTCGAGCGCTGGATCAAAACGCGAAAAGGACAACGGTTGTTTCTGTTCAGAAACAAATTTGTCCACAGCGGCAGCGGTAAAAATGAAATTTTTCTTATCTGTTCCGGCACCGATATTACGGAGGAGCGCCGCGCCCAGGAGCGCCTGCGGGTGCTGGCCAATACCGACACCATCACCGGGTTGCCGAACCGCAACGCGATCCACGAACTGATTTCAGATGCCATAGACAGCCGCGGTGAGACGCAGGTTGGCGTGGTGTATCTCGATCTCGATAACTTCAAAAAGGTGAACGACGCCTACGGACACATGTTTGGCGATCAGTTATTACAGGCGGTCGCGCTGGCCATTCTGAGCTGTCTGGAAGAAGGCCAGGTGCTGGCGCGACTCGGCGGCGATGAATTTATTGTCATGGCCACCAATACCTCTCAGGGTTCTCTGGAAGCGATGGCATCACGCATTCTGACCCGCCTGCGCCAGCCGTTCAGAATTGGTTTGATTGAAATTTATACCGGTTGCTCGTTAGGTATCGCCCTCGCCCCGCAGCACGGTAACGATCGGGAAAGCGTCATCCGCAATGCCGATACCGCCATGTACACCGCAAAAGAGAACGGCCGGGGTAAGTTCTGCGTCTTCTCGCCGGAAATGAACCAGCGCGTGTTTGAGTATCTCTGGCTGGATACCAACCTGCGCAAAGCGCTGGATAACGATCAACTGCTGATCCACTACCAGCCTAAAGTCACCTGGCGCGGTGAAGTCAGAAGCCTTGAAGCGCTGGTGCGCTGGCAATCACCAGAACGCGGGTTAATTCCTCCGCTGGAGTTTATCTCGTATGCTGAGGAGTCAGGGCTGATTGTGCCGCTTGGCCGCTGGGTCATGCTTGATGTGGTTCGCCAGGTGGCGAAATGGCGCGACAAAGGCATTAACCTGCGCGTGGCGGTGAACGTCTCGGCCCGTCAGCTGGCAGATCAAACCATTTTCAGCGACTTAAAACAGGCCCTGAAGGATCTGGATTTTGAATACTGCCCTATCGACGTAGAGTTAACAGAAAGCTGCCTCATTGAAAACGAAGAGCTGGCGCTGTCGGTGATCCAGCAGTTCAGCCAGCTTGGTGCGCAAATCCATCTGGACGATTTTGGTACCGGCTACTCGTCTTTGTCGCAGCTGGCACGCTTCCCCATCGATGCGATAAAACTCGATCAGTCATTTGTCCGGGCTATTCATAAACAGTCTATTTCCCAGTCGCTGGTGCGGGCCATCGTCGCGGTGGCGCAGGCACTGAATTTGCAGGTCATTGCCGAAGGTGTGGAGAACGCAAAAGAAGACGCCTTTCTGACTAAGAACGGCGTCAACGAACGGCAGGGTTTTCTCTTTGCTAAGCCCATGCCCGCTGCCGCATTCGAGCGATGGCTAAAGCGATATCAGGCGCGTAAACAGCACTAACTGGCTTTGCGTAAACCCGCCGCCTGGTGGCGGTTTTGCAGCATGACCAGACGCTCCATATAAGCGATATCTTTTGGTTCAAGGCAGAACGCAGCGTCAACCCAATCTTCCGTGATATCCATCAGCTCACTGCGAGGCAGCTGCAGCACGCGGGTACGGGCGCGTAACATCGCCTTTACGCCGTTCATCTTCGGCCGCAGCGTGTCAATGAACGTTCTGACGGAGACGTAACTTTGTCCGGGTTCGAACAGGACATCCACTAACCCATGCTGTTCATACCATTCTGCCGTATGAGACTCCCCTTTGTAGATGAGCTCCTCCGCCAGCTTCATGCCTGAGCGGCGAGCAACCAGCGAGTACCCCCCCATGCCGGGGAAAAGGTTGAAGGCGATCTCAGGGAAGCCTAAGCGGGCATCGCGCTGAGACAGCACAAAGTGGTGCGCCAGCGCGGCTTCGAATCCGCCCCCTAACGCACTGCCTTCGACCATCGCCAGGGTAATAGCCCCCGTATCAAACCCCCGTGACGCCGCATGAACGCAGTCCACGCAGGCACGGGCATAGGCTCTTAACGCTTCGCGGCGTCCGTTTTGGATACATTCGACAAAGAACTGTAAATCACCTCCCGCATTGTACATCTCGGGTACCAGCGAACCGGTAACCCAAAAATCGACCGCAAACCCGGACTGGCGAACAAGCCAGGAGAGGTTCATGATCTCTTCGATTAACGCATGGTTGAAGCAAGGTCGTGGCTGCGCCCGCAACATCATCCAGACTGTGCGGCGCTCCTCCTCATAATACCCGGACAACTGAGTGAAACGTTCAGTATCGGTAAACAGTGTGCAGGTAGTCTGATTGATAACTGTCATAGTCTAATTCCTCATATAAAAAAGCGCCTTGCGCGCAGTTTTAGACTAATCCACTCATTCATCACGCTGCATGCGGGGGAATAAATTTATTACTTTCATTTATGTAATTTAGTTATTGCATTTTTTCCCTTCTCTTTTGAATCCATTTTCTGCATCATTGAAAATATTAACTTTTCGTACCCGGGATGAGATTATGTCTAACATTGATGCGCAGGCCGTAGCCCAACGAATTGATACCGTGCTGGATATACTGGTGGCGGGCGATTATCACTCTGCGATCCGTAACCTTGAGATCCTGAAGTCTGAACTTCTGGCTCAGAATGGCGCCGAAACCGCGTCAGAAAACAGACAGCCAAAAGCCCCGTGGGAAGTTTAACCACGCCCTATCCGCCCTCGTTTCGCTTTATTAAATGGATGCTATGAATTCCCGACAACAAATCATTTTGCAGATGGTCATCGATCAGGGGCGCGTGAGCGTCGTCGATCTCGCTAAAACGACAGGCGTTTCTGAAGTCACCATCCGTCAGGATCTGAATCTACTCGAAAAACAGAGCTACCTGCGTCGTGCGCATGGGTATGCGGTCCCGCTGGACAGCGAGGACGTAGAAACCCGCATGATGAATAACTATGCCCTCAAACGTGAGCTGGCTGAGTTTGCCGCGTCCTTAGTGAACAATGGCGAAACGGTCTTTATTGAGAACGGCAGTAGCAACGCCCTGCTGGCCCGCACCCTGGCCGAGCAAAAAGACATCACCATCATTACCGTCAGTAGCTATATCGCTCACTTGCTGAAGGAGACACGCTGCGAGGTCATCCTGCTGGGCGGTATCTATCAGAAAAAAAGTGAGAGCATGGTCGGCCCGCTGACGCGTCAGTACGTGCAGCAGGTGCATTTCAGCAAGGCCTTCATCGGTATTGACGGCTGGCAGCCAGAAACCGGCTTTACCGGCCGGGATATGATGCGTTCAGACGTTGTGAACGCGGTACTGGAAAAAGAGTGTGACGCAATCGTGCTGACCGATAGCTCAAAATTTGGCGCGGTCCATCCTTATACGATGGGGCCAATATCCCGGTTCAGCCGTGTAATTACCGATGACCGTCTGAGCGAAGCGCATCGGAATAAACTCCAGGAAGACGGACTTATCGTCGACATTATTAAAAAACCCGCCTGAGTCCGCGAGCGCCTGAATTTCAGGCGCCTCTTAACCTCTCTCTGAGAGGAATCCTAACCCCCCTTTAAGAGTTTTTACCTGTTTAACTGACCCTGAAGACGTAAAATTAATGTTAGCGATATAACAGGAAGTGACTATCACCTGCGTGATGACGTAACACCTGCGCGACCAGCTTTCACGGAGAACAGAATTTAAGTATTCGTTTAGTCTATACTTAAAGCGTGCATCTTTCCGTGAATCGATAATTCAGGAGAAAGTATTATGACCTTAACCAGCAAAAAATTAGCCGCCGCTGTTCTGGCAATCACTGTAGCAATGTCCCTGAGCGCATGCTCTAACTGGTCTAAACGTGACCGTAACACCGCTATTGGTGCCGGTGCTGGTGCACTGGGTGGTGCAGTATTAACAGACGGTAGTACGCTGGGTACATTAGGTGGTGCTGCTGTTGGTGGTATTATCGGTCACCAGGTCGGCAAATAATTATTATACGCCCTGATGGGCATCGCGATATTTATCGCATTTCAGGTCTGACTTACGCACGTATAAAACAAGAGCCACGGTAAATACCGTGGCTCATTTATTTTAGCCGCCCGCCAGTTTTACTTTCATCCCTTTGGCTTCGAGATGCGATTTAATGACATCGCGTTTATCACCCTGGATTTCGATTATCCCGTCTTTGACGGCACCGCCGCAGCCACATTTCTTTTTCAGTTCAGCCGCCAGTTTCGCCAGTTCTGCATCATCCAGATCGATACCCGTGATAAGGCAAACACCCTTACCTTTACGCCCGCTGGTCTGGCGCTGGATACGGACAATACCGTCGCCCTTTGGGTGCTCTGCTTTCGCTTTCGGTTCATCAATGCGCCCGGTTTCGGTTGAATAGACCAGACGGCTGTTTGAGTCGGTCATTACGCCCCCTTTTTCAGTGATGCGTTGATAGCCTTAAGCGTCTCTGCCGGATTGGCAGATTGTGTCACCGGACGGCCGATGACCATGTAGTCCACGCCTGCCGCCAGCGCCTGCTCAGGGGTCATAATACGGCGCTGATCGCCAGCCTCGCTACCCGCTGGGCGGATACCCGGCGTGACCAGTTTGAAATTCTGGCCCAGCTCCGTTTTGAAACGCACCGCTTCCTGCGCGGAACAGACTACACCGTCCAGGCCGCAATTCTGCGTCAGCCGCGCAAGACGTTCTGCATGTTCAGCCGGTGACAACGTCACACCGAGGTCATGCAGGTCATTTTCGTCCATGCTGGTCAGCACCGTTACCGCAATCAACAAGGGGGCGTCGCTGCCAAACGGCAGAAGCGCTTCACGCGCGGCTGTCATCATTCTCGCCCCACCCGATGCATGCACGTTAACCATCCATACACCCAATTCTGCAGCCGCGGCAACGGCATGCGCCGTGGTGTTTGGAATATCATGGAATTTGAGGTCGAGGAAAACGTCAAAACCGCGCTGTTGCAGATCGCGTACGATTTGCGGTCCAAATAACGTAAACATCTCTTTGCCCACTTTAAGGCGACAGTCGCGAGGATCAATACCGTCGACAAAAGCCAGAGCAGCGTCACGTTTATTGTAATCAAGAGCAACAACAACAGGAGAATCAGTAACTACGCGGGAAGTGGAGGAAGTAACAGACGTCATGACCAGCCCTTTTCGTCTATGGGCGCGCAGCGGCGCGGAACAGATAAACGGCGTGCATTCTACCTGCCAGCGCCACAAATTGACAGGATCGTTTTATTCCCTGCCAGGCTGGCAAACCGCACGATGCTGAATGGGATTATAAAAGTAATAAGTATGTTGTAACTAAAGTGAGGAGTTTTAAAAATTACTGCCCATCGAGACCGCGAATAGGCTTGATGGTTGACCAGGCCCGGCATGAAGGACAGTGCCAGTACAGCGTATACGCGGTAAAACCACACTTCTGACAGCGGTAGCGCGGCTTGCTACGCACCTGTTCGCCCACCATGTCACGCAGCACCATCAGGCTCTCTTTAGCACGCCCTTCTTCTGCGTCGTTCAGGTGGTAATCCATCAGCTTATGGAAAACCCGCATGGTAGGATGACGCTGCAGCTGACGCGTAATATAAACCTGCGCCGTGTCGCTGCCCTCATGCTGCTCCACTACGTCGGAAAGCATCAGCTCCGCGGTGGCTCCGGTGTTCTCTTCCACGCAGCGGCGCAGGAACGCTACCCATTCATCCTGTTTACCCAGCTGTTGATAACAGGTCTGCAGCATTTCAAGGGTTTCACTGACCAGCTCTTTGTCCTGATCAATGACGCGCAGCAGGCTTTCAACGGCTTTGGCATAGTCGCCACTCGCCATAAACACGCGCCCCATCATGATGGAAATACGCGCGCTGTTGCGGTCTGCGGCGGCCCCTTTCTTCAGCAACGCCATGGCTTTGTCCATGTCGTCGTTCCCCATCTGCTGCAGGGCCAGTTCGCAGTAAAAATGGGCTATCTCGACGCGCTGTTTGTCTTTACCCAACTTAACCAGACGTTCAGCGGTATCAATGGCTTTCTGCCAGTCGCTGGTGGCCTGGTAAATCTGCAGCAGCTGCTGCAGCGCACCTATGCGGAAATCTGTTTCATCCACCAGTTGCGAGAACATGTCTTCCGCACGGTCATACAACCCTGCCGCCATGTAGTCGCGGCCCAGCTGTTGTACTGCCAGCAGGCGCTGATCGTAAGTTAACGAGGCGCTTTCCATGAGGGTCTGGTGAATACGAATGGCACGGTCAACCTCGCCGCGCGAGCGGAACAGGTTGCCCAGGGTCAGGTGTGCTTCAACGGTCCCTGTGTCCTCTTTTAACATGTCGAGGAACAGGTCGACCGCTTTATCCTGTTGATTGCTCAGGAGGAAGTTCACCCCTGCAACGTAGTCGCGGGAGAGTCGGTTTGCCTCATCCTGTTTTGTTTGTTGCGCACTTCTGCGGCCCATATACCAGCCATAGGCAGCGGCTACAGGCAAAAGCAGAAACAACAACTCCAGCATATTCGATTATTCCTTGACGACCGGCACACCAGAGCTTTCCGGGATGTCGGACGCAGGCGCAATTTGATGTTCGAGGCGTTTAATTTTACGTTCAGCGCGCGCAAGCGAAACACGTACTTTTAACCAGAACAGACCGCAAACCAGCCAGCCGATGGCGAAACCCGCTGCGAACAAGACCGCCAGCAGGCTCGAAACCCGATACTCGCCCTGCGCCAGCAGATAGTTAAACGTCACCTGTTGATCGTTTTGTGCACCCAATGTGACTGAAATGACAAAAATCGCCAATACCAGTAAGAAAATGAGTAAATATTTCACATTACTTCCCGTTATGTGGTTCAAGCGAATAAAGTGTGTTCAACTTACCGCAATCAGCCTTATAAACTACCATTTTAGCGACGGGCGCGAAACGGAAAAAGTGACGCGCCCGTCATGGATTTATGGGCTGAATGCGCAAAATCAACCTTCAGACGCCACTGTGCTCCCTTTCGGCGATCTCTTCTTTCTCTTCCGGCGGCGGCGTTAACGGACCGCAGAGCCGTTCAGCCAGCCAGGTGGCAAGGGTAACAAGCAGCCATGAAATGAGCGTCGCCACCACTAAATCGCGTGGCCAGTGCATGCCCAGCAGTAGACGGCTCCCCATCACCCCCGTCGCCCAGACCAGTAAAATGGCGATAGTGACAGTACGACGCCGCGGCCATAAAAGGCCGACGGCAAGAAGTGCCCAACTGGCGGCGAACATGGTGTGCCCGGATGGAAACGCAAAGCCGGTCTCTTTTTGCCAGTGTTTACGTAAAAACGTCGGGATATCCTGCTGTTCCGCAAGCTGTTCTTTTACCAGCGCACCGCGATCTTTACGTTTTAAATTGTAGAACTCATTCACCGGAACATGATGCGTTTTTTCCAGCCAGACCACAAAAGGCCGCGGCTCCTGCACATGGCCTTTCACCCAGGATTTTACCCCCTGGCCAACAAGAATCGCCCCACCGAGGATAGCAAAGAGCACCAGCGCTGCGCGGAGACGAAAGCGCAGGCACCACAAAAACCAGGCGCAAAGCACTACATGAGTAATGATGCCCCATGGCTGGGTGACCGTCTCTGTTATCCAGTATAACGTTTTCAGCCACAGGGTATTGTGCCCGGGCTGCCACATCCAGCCTGATACCCAAACGGCTAATGGCATTATCAATAATATGGCCGCACCTGCTGCCGTTCGTCTGGCGATTGAAAGCATGTCTTCTCCTTTTTCGCTAAGCGTCACAATCATAACTGAAATTCATCCGACGGGTGGATATGTCGGATCGTGCGTTTAACGTTCGTATAGCATGGCAGCCATTAGGCGAACCTGCTGAGCTTGTGGCAAAATGAACGGATACAGAAAGCAAAAACAGGCGGAAGACACGAAACGTGTCAGCCTACTCTGGAGAATCACATGCAGCTTAAACGTGTGGCAGAAGCCAAACTGCCAACCCCATGGGGCGATTTCCTGATGGTGGGATTTGAAGAACTGGCGACCGGACAGGATCACGTCGCGCTGGTGTACGGCGACATTTCAGGACAAACCCCGGTACTTTCTCGCGTTCATTCGGAGTGTCTTACCGGTGATGCGTTGTTCAGCCTGCGCTGTGATTGCGGTTTCCAGCTGGAGGCAGCGCTCTCTCATATTGCCGAAGAGGGTCGCGGTGTGCTGCTTTATCACCGCCAGGAAGGGCGCAATATTGGCCTGCTGAATAAAATCCGCGCCTACGCGCTGCAGGACCAGGGGTACGACACGGTAGAAGCAAACCACCAGCTCGGCTTCGCTGCCGATGAGCGCGATTTCACGCTGTGTGCGGATATGTTTAAGCTGCTGGGCGTGGATGAAGTACGCCTGCTGACTAACAACCCGAAAAAAGTCGAAATTCTGACCGAAGCGGGGATCAATATCGTTGAGCGTGTACCGCTCATTGTGGGACGTAACCCAAAAAACGCGCACTACCTCGATACCAAAGCCGCCAAAATGGGGCATCTGCTGAGCGAGTGATCGCGAAGTGCCCGGCAACGCCATCGCGTGCCGGGCTGGCTCCATCAGTCCAGCATCTTACGAATCACGTAATGTAGAATGCCGTCGTTCTGGTAATAGGTGAGTTCTGTTGCCGTATCGATACGACACCGGCAGTCGAGCACCTCTGTTTTACCGTCTGCGCGCGTTAATTTCACCGGCACCGTTTTACCCGGCTGCAGATTTTGCAGGCCGCTGATGTCAATCAGCTCTTCCCCGGTGAGTCCCAGCGTTTTACGGGTGACGCCCTGCGGGAATTCGAGTGGCAGGATCCCCATCCCTATCAGGTTTGAACGGTGGATACGTTCAAACGATTCGGCAATCACCACCCGAACCCCAAGCAGACGCGGGCCTTTCGCCGCCCAGTCACGGCTGGAGCCAGAGCCGTACTCTTTCCCGGCGATAACCGCCAGCGGCGTGCCTTCCTGCTGGTATTTGACGGCGGCGTCATAAATTGAGATCACGTCGCTCCCCGGCAAATGTCGCGTCATGCCCCCTTCCACGCCCGGCACCATTTCATTGCGGATACGGATATTGGCAAACGTGCCGCGCATCATCACTTCATGGTTACCACGACGTGAGCCATAGGAGTTGAAATCCCGGCGCTCCACACCCCGGCTCTGCAGGTAACGGCCTGCTGGACTGTCGGCTTTGATGCTTCCCGCCGGCGATATGTGGTCCGTGGTGACGGAGTCTCCCAGCATCGCCAGAATGCGCGCGCCGTGGATATCCTGCAGCGGTGCAGGTTCAGCCAGCATCTCATCGAAGAACGGCGACAGGCGGATATAGGTCGAATCATCCTGCCAGTCATAGGTATCTGAGCCCACGACATCGATGGCCTTCCATTCCGGCGTACCTTCAAACACCTCCGCATACTCTTTGCGGAACATTTCGGTAGAAACTTTCTCTACCGCCAATGCAATTTCCCGGGCAGATGGCCAGATATCCTTCAGATAGACCGGATCATTCTTGCGATCGTGGCCAATCGGATCGGTGACCAGGTTGATATTCATATTCCCGGCCAGAGCGTATGCCACAACCAGCGGTGGAGACGCCAGCCAGTTGGTCTTGACCAGCGGATGAATACGGCCTTCAAAGTTTCGGTTACCGGAGAGAACGGCCCCGACGGTGAGATCGCCCTGCTTGATCGCCATCTCAATCGGTTCAGGTAACGGACCCGAGTTCCCGATACAGGTGGTGCAACCGTACCCCACCAGGTTAAAGCCCAGTTCATCCAGATACGGCGTTAATCTGGCCTGTGCAAGGTAATCTGAAACCACTTTGGAGCCCGGTGCCAGAGAGGCTTTTACCCACGGCTGTGGCTTAAGCCCCAGCTCTACCGCTTTCTTCGCCAGCAGACCGGCGGCCATCAGCACGCTGGGGTTCGACGTATTTGTACAGGAGGTTATGGCTGCAATGACAACCGCACCATCCGGAAGCTGATACTGATGTCCGTTCAGGACATAGTCGATTGGGCGGTGGTCTTTTTTCGCCGTGTTAACTTCCAGTTCATTACTGGCGGCAAAGGCTTTCGGTACGTCACTCAACGCCACCCGATCCTGCGGACGTTTTGGCCCCGCCAGGCTCGCCTCGACGGTTCCCATATCCAGTTCAAGTGTGCTGGTAAATACCGGTTCATCGCCCGGGTTACGCCACATCCCCTGCGCTTTGGTATACGCTTCAACCAGCGCCACCTGCTCTTCGCTACGGCCACTCAGGCGCATATATTCCAGCGTGACAGTATCGATGGGGAAAAAGCCGCAGGTTGCGCCATACTCCGGCGCCATGTTGGCGATGGTGGCACGGTCGGCAAGCGGTAATGAATCCAGCCCGTCACCGTAGAATTCGACAAATTTACCCACCACACCATGCTTACGCAGCATCTGCGTTACGGTAAGTACCAGGTCTGTGGCGGTAATGCCTTCCGACAGTTTGCCGGTAAGCTTAAAGCCCACCACATCAGGGATCAGCATCGATACCGGCTGGCCAAGCATGGCCGCTTCGGCTTCAATTCCGCCAACGCCCCAGCCCAGAACGCCCAGGCCGTTAATCATGGTGGTGTGCGAATCGGTGCCCACCAGAGTATCCGGATAGGCCACCCACTCTTTATCCTGCAATTCACTCCAGACCGCTTTGCCCAGGTATTCAAGATTCACCTGGTGGCAGATACCCGTACCGGGCGGAACGACGCTAAAGCGGCTAAAGGCCTGCTGCCCCCACTTCAGAAAGACGTAACGTTCGTGGTTACGCTCCATTTCCAGACGTACGTTTTCGCCAAAGGCATCGTCGTCACCAAAGTGGTCCACGGTGACAGAGTGGTCGATAACGAGATCAACGGGAGAGAGCGGATTTACTTTAGCGGTATCGCCGCCAAGGCGCTTCACCGCTTCGCGCATTGCCGCAAGGTCAACCACAGCAGGGACCCCGGTAAAGTCCTGCATCAGGACCCTTGCCGGTCGATAGGCAATTTCTCTGTCAGCATGGGCATGCTTAAGCCACCCTGCCAGTGCCTGGATATCTTCAAGGGTGACGGAATCACCATCCTGCCAGCGTAAGAGGTTTTCCAGTAAAACTTTCAAGGACTTGGGTAAACGCGAAATGTCCCCAAGCGTCCTGGCTGCCAGCGGCAGGCTGTAGTAGTGCCAGGTTTTATTTTCTGCCTGTAATGTGTCCTTACTGGCTTCGCGTAGGGTTACCGACATAAGCTCCTCCTTAATTACAGAGATGTCCTGACAATCATCAGGGCTGTAATTAAAGATAACACAAAGATGTCGTAACGTTTTGATAACAACCCAAAATGATAAATCCAGGAATGTTCCAGTGCGGGGGAGAAAACAAAAAACCCCGCCGTAGCGAGGTTTTACGATTTAGTGGAGGGCCAGCCAGATAAGCTGTGACCAGAACAGAATCGACGCGGAAAAAACGCCGAGCCATGACCAGTATTTCATAGACATCATGTTATTCATCATAGGGACACCAGGCATTATTTATTAAAGGTTCCGAGGTCTGCCCTCAGTTCAATATTGCTGATGTGTATTTATTAAAGAGTAAAAATGCATTGAGCCTTTATTCAGACTATTTGCATCATTACGCAATTAAGTAAATTATTGTTTTTTGGGTTCGTCTTCTGCGAACACATCAATAAACGCTTGCTGTTGCGGCGTCAGTTTCCAGGACGCGGGTACGGCAGTGGCAGGTGCTTTGCGCACTTTGTGGCCCCTGTCACGAAGCTGACACATCTGTTTAACTGTTTCTGTACGTACCGTCACTGCCATATTCAACCCCAATAGTTCCAGGCCAGGAAAGCAACCACCACCCAAAACAAGGCGGAGACGAGAAAGACCGCCAGCCAGGCTTTACGCTTGAGCGCAGGATCCCTTTGCGGTTCTTCACTTCCTGAAGGCATTGCTAACCTCATACAATCGATATCGCTTATCATTTAGAGACCAAACAATTGGTACAATTAATCATCTGTTGAGATAAATCCTAAAGAAACTTTAGCCGAAAAGCCAGTGAATTTACGTATCTATTGATGGGAAATATTCATTCTTTTGACCAGAAATAAATATTTGAAAGGAAATATTTGCGAAGCCAAAAATTAGTTCTACTTTTGTCGCCAATTCACGACATTATAACCACACTAAATAAATGGTTAATGACATTATACGGCAGTTAAGTGCAGATGATGATAATTCTAATTTAGCTTTGAGAGGTTATTTCGGTATCTTTCCTGGGCGGAAAGATACCGGGAGTGATTATTTTGCCGGAAGTTTGATGTCTTTAAACATCTCTTCGATATCTTCATTTGAACGTAATGCCACGGCCGTATCGACCACGTCGCGCGTTAAATGTGGGGCAAAGCGCTGAATAAAATCATACATATAGCTACGCAGGAAGGTACTGCGACGGAAACCAATCTTAGTGGTGCTATGGCTGAAAATATCATGCGCATCAAGACGCACGAGGTCAGGGTCAGATACGGGATCAACCGCCATGCTGGCAATCACCCCTACCCCCAGTCCAAGCCGCACGTAGGTCTTAATTACGTCAGCATCGGTTGCGGTGAAGACGATACGCGGCGTTAATCCTGCACGATTGAATGCAGTATCAAGCTCGGAGCGCCCGGTAAAGCCGAAGGTATACGTCACTAAGGGGTATTGCGCCAGCTCTTCAATAGTGACCGACCCTTTACCGGCTAACGGGTGATCGGGCGTGACGACAATAGAACGGTTCCAGTGATAGCACGGCAGCATAACCAGATCGTCATACAGATGCAGCGCTTCGGTTGCGATAGCAAAGTCCGCATTACCCTTCGAAACCGCCTCAGCGATTTGCGTCGGCGAGCCCTGATGCATATGGAGAGAGACGCGTGGATAGCGCTCAATAAAGCCCTTAATAACGCCCGGCAGCGCATAGCGTGCCTGGGTATGGGTGGTGGCAATATACAGCGACCCTTTATCCGGCCAGGTATGCTCACCCGCCACCGATTTAATGGCGTCGACTTTAGAGAGAACCTCCCGCGCGATGCGGATAATCTCCTGCCCTGCTGGCGTCACCTGGGTGAGGTGTTTACCGCTACGAGCAAAAATCTGAATACCTAACTCATCTTCCAGCATGCGGACCTGCTTGCTGATACCCGGCTGAGAGGTATATAGCCCCTCAGCGGTAGAAGAGACGTTAAGGTTGTGGTTTACCACCTCAACAATATAACGAAGCTGCTGTAATTTCATGCCAGACCATCCGATTTAGCGCATGCGGTCAATCGCTTAAGACGATTTGATAATAAGAAAAGGGTTAACTATAACCACTATATCATTTATAGCCTGACTGTATAGTACGGAACAAAAAATAATAACAAGGTAATAAGTATCCTCCGGCATAGCCGGAGGTTTTTCAAATGCGCCTGTAAGGCTCTGTTACCAGCCGCGCCCTAACAGGCGCATC